>NZ_QEHP01000027.1:0-37884 GCF_003094695.1 Chryseobacterium sp. HMWF035
AAAAAGTTTTATGAAACACGTTTCATAAAACTTCCTCCAAACAGCCTAACAATGAGTTTTTGATAGGATTCTACCAACTATTTTTCAGTATTATGCCTAAAAAAGCTTCAGATATTTTGAAGCTTTTTCTATTTCATTTTTCTGGTTAGAACTTGTAAATAATTTAAGCCTGAGATTTTTTTAATCTACAAACTCAAAATCACTCCATTCTCTTTCAACTGCTGCATCGGTTTAGAAAACCAGAATAATTCAAAATCTTCAAAATTTTCTTCGAATTGAGTTTTCAATTGTTGCAAAGTTGGCTTTTTTAAATTTTCAATTGGATAGTCACTAAACATTTTCATGAGCCATTCTGCGTGTTCCTGCTCTAAATCTACACTTACAACATTGGTTTTTAAGTGCGCCGTAATTTTTGTATACGTATAAATATATTTCTTTTTATTTTTTACGCGATTCTCAGCGATTACGTTTTTTGCTAAAAATAGAACTTTAGAATTTCCTTTAAAAACAAAATCATCATCTTCCAGAAGACAGTCATGAATATAATCCGGATGAACGGTTGTTCTCGGAATTTTAAAATCAAACCATTCCTGAAGAGGAAGTTCGAAATTGATTCCGTGCATATAATTGAACAGAGATTTTTTCAAACCAAAGCTGAACTTACCATGATCGATTCCGGTTTTATCAGTAAAATCAACATCGTTGTTCGCAAATAGAATTTCCTGCTTAATCGGAGTAACGCCAAATTCTTCAGGATGTAAACCCACCGGTGAATGAGCCGTCATGGCGAACTGATGCCAGAATCCACTCTGTAAAATTCCCATCTCGAAAAGCTGACGAACCATTTCCAGAGAATCCACGGTTTCCTGAATAGTCTGGGTAGGGTAGCCATACATTAAATAAGCATGGATCATGATTCCGGCTTCTGTAAAATTTCTTGTCACTTTAGCAACTTGTTCCACAGAAATTCCTTTATCAATCAATTTCAGCAGGCGGTCACTTGCAACTTCCAATCCACCTGAAACCGCTACACAACCTGAAAGTTTCAAAAGAAAACACAGATCTTTGGTGAAACTTTTTTCAAAACGAATATTCGTCCACCACGTTACGACCAAATTTCTTCTTAAGATTTCTAAAGCAACTTCACGCATCAATGCAGGAGGAGCCGCTTCATCTACAAAATGAAATCCTGTTTCTCCAGTTGTCCGGATCAACTCTTCCATTCTGTCAACCAGAATTTTAGCTGAAATCGGTTCGTAAATTTTAATATAATCTAAAGAAATATCGCAAAAAGTACACTTTCCCCAATAACAGCCATGTGCCATTGTGAGCTTATTCCATCTTCCGTCACTCCACAAACTGTGCATCGGATTGGCAATTTCAATTACAGAAATATATTGATCCAATTGTAGATCAGAATAATCGGGAGTTCCTATATCGGCTTGCTTATAATCGTGTCTTGTGGAATTATTTTTATAGGCAACTTCTCCGTTTTCAAGTAAAAAAGTTCTTTTGACTTCGACAGGCTCAGTCACCTTCGAAATTATATTTTGATAAAGTAATTCAATTGGAAGCTCTCCATCATCCAAAGTAATAAAATCAAAAAACTCAAAAACTCTTTTATCTTTTAATTCTCTTAATTCAGTATTTGGAAATCCGCCGCCCATTGCAGTTTTAATGTGCGGATAATTTTCTTTAATATATTTCGCGCAACGAAAAGCAGAATATAAATTTCCCGGAAAAGGAATGGAAAAACAAATCAGTTTTGGCTGAACAAGCTCTAATTTTTCCTGAAGAATCTTTAAAGTAAAATCATCTATAAAAGTAGGTTCTACGCAAATTTTAGAATAAAGTTCATCAAAAGAATTGGCACTTTTTCCTAATCTTTCCGCATAACGGCTGAATCCAAAATCAGGATCAATATTTTCAATAATATAATCCGAAAGATCTTCTAAATATAGAGTCGCCAAATGTTTGGCTTTATCCTGAAGTCCCATATTTCCGAAAGCAAATTCCATATCATCAAGCTGATTGAATCTGGAAGCTTCCGGAAGAAAGTTCATCGAACAGATTTGTCTTGCCAACGTTGGGGTTTTACCCTGCAGAAAAGCAATAACCTGATCGATCGTTTTGAGATACTCTTCTTTTAAAACGTAAATTCTCTGAGCGTTTTCTGAAATGGTATGAAGATCAATTTCCTGATTAAAAATCTTCTGAAGTCCGTCTTTCGAAAATAATTCCAAAATGACCTCAATTCCCAAATCTGTCTGAAAGCTGGAAATATTTTTGGTATTCAGAAAACCTTTAATATAAGCTGTTGCAGGATAAGGCGTGTTGAGCTGTGTGAAAGGCGGAGTAATGAGAAGTAGATCTTTCAAGAGAAAATTTTTGCAAAGTTATTTTAAATATTCAGATTTTGAAAATTTATGACAGGTTTTAAAACAAAAACCACTGATCGAATGTCAGTGGTTCTTAAATTTATTTTTATTCAGATTAAATTTCTTTGAAACTTAAACCTTGTTCTGCCAACAGTTTTTGTTCCTGCTCTTTGTAATAGCCACTTACCAGTTTATCGTGAATGGCTTCAAACGCAGCAAGAGTTTCATTAATTTCAGCATCGGTGTGAGAAGCTGTAGGAATTAATCTTAATAAAATCATTCCTTTCGGAATTACAGGATATACCACTACCGAAGTAAAGATTCCGTAGATTTCTCTCAAATCTTTCACCAAAAGCGTTGCTTCCACCGGAGTTCCCTGCATCATCACCGGAGTTACACAAGTATTTGTATCTCCAATGTTAAAGCCTCTTTCCTTAAGACCATTCTGTAATTTATGCGTATTTTCCCAAAGTTTTGCTTTAATTTCCGGTCTTGTTCTCAACAGTTCCAGTCTTTTTAAACCTCCGATTACCATTGGCATCGTTAAAGACTTAGCAAAAATCTGAGATCTTAAATTGAATTTCAGATATCTGATAATTTCTCTATCACCCGCGATGAATGCTCCAAAACCTGCCATAGATTTGGCAAAAGTAGAGAAGTAAACATCAATCTGATCCTGACAACCCTGTTCTTCACCGGCTCCGGCTCCTGTTTTTCCAAGAGTTCCGAATCCGTGTGCATCATCAACTAAAAGTCTGAATTTGTATTTTGATTTTAATTCACAGATTTCTTTTAATTTACCCTGCTGTCCTCTCATTCCGAAAACACCTTCGGTAATCACTAAAATTCCTCCTCCGGTTTCTTCTGCTACTTTGGTTGCTCTTTCAAGGTTTTTTTCAAGGCTTGCAATATCGTTGTGTCTGTACGTAAATCTTTTTCCTGCGTGAAGTCTTACACCGTCTACGATACATGCGTGAGAATCAACATCATAAACAATTACATCATTTCTTCCTACCAAAGCATCAATGGTAGAAACCATTCCCTGATAACCGAAATTTAATAAATATGCAGATTCTTTCTGAACAAAATCAGCCAGTTCTCTTTCTAACTGCAAATGCTGCTCAGTTTCTCCCGACATTGCTCTTGCCCCCATCGGATAAAACATTCCGAATTCTGCAGCTGCTTTTGCATCAGCCTCCAGAACTTCAGGATGATTACACATTCCTAAATAATCATTAGCACTCCAGAAAATAACTTCTCTTCCCTGAAACTGCATTCTCGGTCCGATAGGTCCTTCTAATCTGGGGAAAATGAAATACCCTTCACCATAATCTGCAAATTGTCCAAGAGGTCCTGGATTTTCTTTTATTCTGTCAAAAATATCCAACATTTTATTAATATTTTAAGTAAAAAAGCCTTTTGTAATCACAAAAAGGCTTGATTTGTATAAATTTTTCGTCCTTATTTAATGAATTCAGTTTTAAAAACTTCATCGTAGTTGTGCACACAGTTGTTTACAAACCCCTGTTCAGCCATCCATTTATCACTGTATACTTTAGTAATATATCTTGAACCGTGATCAGGATAAATCAACACAATCAGGTCATTTTCAGAAAATTCATGAGATTGCGCATATTGCATTAAAGCCTGTGTAACGGCTCCTGTTGTATAACCTCCCATGATTGCCTCTTTTAAAGCGATTTCACGGGTTCTGTAAGCAGACATTTCGTCATTTACTCTTACAAATTCATCTACTTTATCAAAAAGAAGGGCAGAAGGGATTAAATTTTTTCCCATTCCTTCAATCTGATAAGGATGAACATCTTCTTTGTGGATTTCTCCGGTTTCGTGGTAGCTTTTCAGGATAGATCCGTCTGCATCCACACCAATGATTTTAATATCCGGATTTTTCTCTTTTAAAAATTTTGCTGAACCTGATAGAGTTCCTCCGGTTCCTGTACACGCAAACAGGTGAGTTACTTTTCCCTGAGTCTGTTCCCAGATTTCAGGACCTGTGGTCTGATAATGCGCATCAATATTCAACTCGTTGAAATATTGATTGATATAAACGGAATTTGGAGTTTCTGAAGCAATTCTTTTGGCTACTTCATAATAAGATCTCGGATCATCTGCGGGAACATTCGCGGGACATATATAAACAGTAGCTCCTAAAGCCTTTAAGTAGGCTATTTTTTCAGGCTTGGTCTTGTCACTTACCGCAAGAATACATTTATATCCCTTGATGATACAAACCATGGCAATAGAGAATCCTGTATTTCCTGAAGTAGTTTCTACCACTACGGAATCTTCTTTTAATAAACCTTTTTTCTCAGCGTTTTCTATAATATGAAGTGCGATTCTATCTTTTGTGGAATGTCCAGGATTATATGATTCTAACTTGGCATAAACGGTTGCAGGAATATCTTTCGTCACAGTGTTAAGCTTCACCATAGGAGTATTTCCTATTAGGCCAAGTATATTATCGTAAACATTACTCATTATTTGTTATTTTTCAATAAAAATCTGACGGCAAAAATACAAAAAAATAAATTTATTTCTAAACTTTTGTTTGATTTCTAACCTCTAAAATAGATAAAAAATTGTTTTCTGTTACTATCTAAAGATGAAACTTTTCAAAAAGCGAGCCAAAATCTTTAAATTTTGTTAAAAACCGTCTAAAATCATATAAAAGCCTTATTTTCGCGTAATTGATTTAATACTATGAAAAATTGGACTTTTAAGCAATGGAACACCGTTCTCGGATGGGTAGTTTTCGTCATTGCATTTTTCACGTACTTGTCCACCATAGAACCGAATTTCAGTTTTTGGGATTGTGGCGAGTATATTTCCTCGGCGGTAAAACTTGAAGTAACGCACGCTCCGGGAGCTGCTTTATTCCAGATTGTGGGTGCTGTGGCAGCCATTTTTGCTTTAGGGAAGGGCGAAAATTATTCTATCGTGATCAACGCGATGTCTGCATTGTTTAGTGCGTTTACGATCTTGTTTTTGTTCTGGACAATTACCCATTTCGTAAGAAGACTTTTAAACAAAGATTTTGATGACATTACAAAACATCAGGAAATTTCTATTCTTTTTGCAGGAGTTGTAGGAGCGTTATGCTTCACCTTTTCAGATACCTTCTGGTTCTCTGCGGTAGAAGGGGAAGTTTACTCAATGGCATCTATGTTTATCGCACTTTTGGTCTGGTTAATCACCAAATGGGAGAATGAATATCAGGCGAAGGACAGCGAGAGATGGATTATTTTAATCTTCTTCATTTTAGGACTTTCAGTAGGGGTTCACATGATGTGTATGTTGGCAATTCCTGCGATCTGTCTTGTGTACTACGCGAGAAACTACACTTTTACCTGGAAGAATTTTCTTTGGGCAAATGTGATTACGCTGGTAATTTTAGCAATCGTTTTTAAAGGGATTTTCCCATTAATCATGACGATGTTCGGGAAACTTGAGATTTTCTTCGTGAACGGTTTAGGTCTTCCTTTCCATTCCGGAACTATTGCTGCTTTTGTTTTAATGGTTGTCATCTGTTACTTCCTGATCTCTTATGCAGGAAAGATGAAGAAAAATGTTTATCAGACAATTGCATTATCCATTGTTTTCATGATGATCGGTTTTTCATGCTGGATGGTAATTCCTATCAGAGCAAATGCAAATCCTCCAATGAACCTTAATGATCCGGACAATGCCATCGGAATGCTGGATTATTATAACAGAGAACAATACGGCGACTGGCCTACAATTTATGGTCAGAATTATACCGCTTTCTTAGATGCAAACGGAATTGAGAAAAAAGAAGACGGAAGTTTTAATACTACGAAAACGGGAGAAATCTACGAAAAAGACGAGAAAACAGGAACTTACAGAAAAACAGGAGACCGATTCAATTATGTTTTCAATAAAGCACACGTAGGCTTTATGCCGAGAATGTTCAATGAGGACAAAGATGTAATGGCTAACTACATTTCAATGTACGGTGCGCCGGATTTCACCTTTAATTACAGTAATGAAGACGTCGCAGACAGCCCTGAAGCAAAGCAGATTTTCGACGAATTAAGAAAGAAATATGAAGACGGATCTATTACCGCTGCAGATTATTTAAAAGTAAAACCTTATAACTTAATCAATGTTCAGAAGCCTTCTCTGGCTCAGAATATGGATTATTTCATCACGTTCCAGAACGGATATTATTTTGTAAGATATCTGATGTGGAATTACGTAGGTCGCCAGAATGATCTTGAAGGTAACATGGAAAGCACAAGAGGAAACTGGATCTCAGGAATTTCTTTTATTGATGATGCTTTATGGGGAAATCAGGAAAAAATGCCTGCAAAATTCAAAAATGAAAGTACTGTAAAATTCTTCTTTTTACCTTTAATTTTAGGATTAATCGGATTCTTTTTCCAGCTTAACAGAGATTTCGGAAGATTCTATGCAATGCTTTCAATCTTTGTATTGATGAGTGTGGGAATCGTTTTCTATACCGGAGTAAAACCTTTCGAACCGAGAGAAAGAGATTATGCAATGGTAGGATCATTTTATGTTTTTGCCATCTGGATCGGATTGGGAGCAGGAGCAATTCTTTGGTTCTTACAGTCTAAAATAAAATCCAATGCAGCAAACATTGTTGCAGGAGTGGTTCTTCTTGGAGTTCCTTTCATGATGGGCTTCCAGAACTATAATGTACACAACAGACACGACAGATATACTTCTTATGATTACGGATATTCTGTATTGAAATCATTGCCTAAAAACGACATTGTTTTCGTTTACGGAGATAACGATACGTATCCGGTTTGGGCAATTCAGGAGACTGAAAACTTCAGAGACGATGTAAAAGTAGTTAACTTTACTTTAGCTTCCACACCTTGGAATATCGATCAGATTAAGAGAAGAACGTACAATGCGGCTCCGGTTCCGGGAGTTTTAACGCATGACGATTACAGAGATGGTGTAAACGACCAGATCTACATGATGAAGAAAGATGACTGGGAAGGACTTTTCTCTATGCTAAAACAACAGGGAGCTCCTCCAACAGAATTTGCGGAATTCAGAAAATATCTTACTCAGGATTCTATGACGATGAAAGAAGCGATCAGCTTCCTGAAATATACTTCTCCCGCGAAAAACGAACTTCTTAAAATGTATTTCGGGGAAGAAAAATTTGAAAAGTATAATATTTTACCGGTAAATAAATTCATTTTACCTGTAAATAAAGAAAATGCAGTAAAAGCAGGAATTATTAAAGCAGCAGATCTTCCGGAAACAGTCAATCAGATCATGATTACTTACAAAGGAAATACGTTGTATAAAAACAATTTGATCTTACTTGATGTTTTAGCGCATTTCGACTGGAAAAGACCAATTAACTTCTCTTCAGGAGGAATCTACGACAGCGAAAATATTTTCTATCTGGATGAATATCTTCAGTTTGACGGGTTCAGCTACAGGCTGATTCCTATTCATACGCCGCAAACGCCGGATGGAGAAATGGGAAGAGTAGATGCTAATTCTCTTTATAATGTGGTTAAAAATTTCAAATGGGGTAACTTCAAGAATTTAAATACACACTTTGACGAAACAGCTACTTCCAACATCATGAGCTACAGAGCTTCCGCAAGCAGAGCTGCAGCAGCTTTGGCAACGATGGGACAAAAAGGAAAAGCACTGGAATTATTAGATTTAGCTTCCAAAGAAATTCCTGCAGAAAAATACAACGATCCTCGTTCTTTAAGTTCAATGGTTTATGGATATATTGTTGCAGGACAGGAGAAAAAAGGACTGCAGCTTGCTGAAGTTCTGAAAAAAGGAATTTTTGAAGAATATGATTATTATATGAGTCTGAGCAAATCTGATCAGAGTTATCTGAAAAGACAGATCAGAACAAAACCAATGGAATATTCTTTAGTAATTTCTGCTGTTACGGATGCTTACTCAACGATTGGAAAGAAAGATAAAGCGTATGATTATCTGATAAAATCCATCGAGCCGATTGATAAGAAATTCAACACTTTTGTAGAAAATCTTAAAGAAATGGGCAAAGAGAAAGCGATGCAGGAATCTGAGCAGGTACAGAAGATCACTCCTTTCTACCAGTATCTTTTCGATGTAATGGAACCTTTTGATTCCACTTACTCCAAAGAAAAAGAGGCACAGATCACCAATTCGATTATTAAAGCAACGCAATAATAACAAAACTTAAAACGGAACTTCGGTTCCGTTTTTTTTATATATTGGGATTCAGAAATTTTAAGATTATATTTGCGATATCAAAGAAGCACAATGGTAGAGACGAGAAATAACAAAATCCCGGTGTATGCTGTAATTTTTACAGTTGTTTTTAAACTTTTATTTTTACTTACAAATTATATTCAGGAAGATGCTTTCATTACGTGGAGAGTTGCACAAAACCTTCTGGATTACGGAGTAATAGGATTCAATGGCGATACGAAGATATCTGCTTCTACAACGCATCTGTATGTTTTTGTTTCGTATCTGTTTAATTTGGTTTTAGGAAAAGATAATTTTATAGAACCGATTCTTGTTTTTAATTCAATTCTTTTTACCATCGGAAGTTTATTGCTTTCGCATCTGGTTTTAAAAAATGTGTGGCATAAAGCCATTTTTATCTTTTTGATCGGAATTTTACCTCCGGCAATCAAAATTTCCATCCTCGGAATGGAGTACGGAATTCTTTTCTTTCTGGAAATGGCATTGCTGTATTATGGCTTTCATAAAGGTAAAAAATGGGCTTTCATTGTTTTACCGATCCTTATTTTGTTCACAAGAATTGATACAATTATATTTTTAGGAATTGTATTTTTAATCGACCTTTTGTGGAATAAAAAAATAAGATGGAGCTATATTTTAGGCGGTATTTTAGGAATTTCAGTGGTCTTGGCTTTCAACTGGTTCTACTTTGGAGAGTTGGTTAACAATACCATTATTGCTAAAAAACTGGCATACGATAAAAACTTTACATTCCAGCAAAATGCAGAATATTTCTGGCTGAACTTCGGAAACTTCTGGGGAATGCTGAAACTTCCCGGAGACTTTAATCCACTGACTGTTTTACTGCTGATTTTCGAATTGCTATGCTTCATTTATTTGGTAAGACAAAGAGACAGAAGAAATGTATTTTTGTGGATGATCTTTATTTTCGGATGGGTGAAACAGCTTATTTTTCTTTCCCAAAAAAGTCTTTTCGACTGGTATTACTGGGTTCCGCAGATTTTACTTTTCGTTCCGGTTGTAATTTTTATTTTGGAGCAAAAAGTAAAAAGAAATCTTTGGCTGTCCTTATTAATCGTCATTTATATCATTCCAATGCTGGCTTTCCAGACGGTACATTCAATTGCTACCGGAAACGGAGAATGGAATTACAGAAGAACGATCGGAACATTTTTAAATCAATATGAAAAAGACAAAAACCAATGGATTTTCCTTGAACCTGCCGGTTATGTTCCTTATTTTTCAGGATTAAAGGCGATTGATGAAGTTGGATTGGTAGATAAAAAAGTACAGGAAGAAATTAAAAAAGACAAGCTGAATTTCTGGATCAATACCGTGAAAAACAGAAAGCCTAAATATCTTCTTTCCTACGATGATCTTTTTAAATCTAAAAATGCTGAGTATCTGAAAATTCATTATAAACTGATCAAAGAATTCCGTGTAAAAGACCATCTGAAAAGCGACAATAAAATTTTGGAGAAAATCTATATTTTGAAACCTTCCGGAACGGATTATAATTTATACGAAAGAATTGATTAATTTGGCTGGAAGCTGAAAGTTTAATGCATAACCATTAAAACACAATAACCCTAAAACTCTCAAAATCAAATGAAATACTGTGCATTTCTCCGTGGCGTCAACGTAAAAGGAACCAATATGAAAATGGCGGAAGTCTGTCAGGTTTTCAATAATGCAGGAATGAATGACGTTATTTCAATTTTAGCATCAGGAAATATTGTTTTTTCCTCCGATAAAAAAGCCGATGAATTAAAGACAATCCTCGAAAAGGCAATGTCAGAACATTTTTCTTACGAAGCTTATCTGTTCATCAAATCTCAGGAAGAAACAGAACAGTTTTGGAACGGAAATCCCTTTGAGAAAAATGATGATTTTCACACGTATACTTTTATAGGTAATAACGGTGTCGAAAATAGTTTAATCAAGGAATTCGAAAACGCTTCAAAAACAGAAAATGAAACCGCTAAAATCGTCAATAACATCTTTTATTGGCAGGTTACGAAAGGAAACACTTTAGATTCTGCTTTTGGAAAAATTTTAGGCAAAAAAAGCATGAAAGATCAGTTTACAAGCAGAAATATTAATACTTTTGAGAAAATAATAAAGAAAATGCAATAATGAAAAATTTATTTTTAACAATCCTTTTGGCTGTTGGAACTTCGCTGTTTTCTCAGACAGTTGAAGATTTAAAATTTGTTACCACTGTTCCGGAAGCAGAAAATCATTGGGTAGTTCTTCAGAAAGATCCAAAGAACAGTTTTTATAATGTGGGATTTATTTACTTTGACGAAAAGGCAGGCTACTCATTAAGAAGTGCCGGAACACTGGAAGAAGAACAGGGCAAACTGAAATACAAAGAAGATCCCAATTCTAAAACTGCAATGTATACAACAAGGATTGGAAATTTAGAATATAAATCTTCAATTATTTCTCCGGAATTATTGAAAAATTTTAATCTTCCGGAACAGCCAGAATGGTTAAAATTTTATAACACATCAGCTTCTGAAAATGATAAAATATTAAACAGAGCGAGTGTGATGAACGGAGCAGGAGCTGTGAAATGGGCATTACCAAAACTGGAGAAGCTTTATCAAAATAACTTTAAGACGGGGAAGCTTTATTTTGAACTCGCTTTTGCTTACAATGCATTAGGTGATTTCCCCAATGCTGAAAAAATTTGCATGGAAGCAATGAAAAACAAGTTTTCCGATGATCTTATTAATAAAGAATATGTCTTTGCTTTGCTTCAGCAAAAAAAAGTTTCTGAAGCAGATTTGTTTTTAGCCAAAAAAATCGATACATATAAAGATAAATCATACAAATACGAAGCGGTTATGAATATGATCGCTATTACTGCACAGACTAAAAATATTGATGTAGCCAATAAATGGCTGGAAATTTTGAAAAATTTTAATGATCCTAAAAATGCTGAAAATATTAAAAAATTGGAAGAATTAATTGCAAAAAATAACTCATAAAGAATATTATTTCGAATCCGCTCAATGTCGCTCATCTATTTCTTAGTTATTGTCTTTGCTTTAGCCAATTTCTTTTATTTCGTCTATCCTGAAAGCTCAAAAATCGGAAAGAGATTTTTGATAAGTTTAGGTATTGTCATTACAATTTCAGTCATCATTTCTTTGTTTGAAGGAAAAAGTTTTATTATTGAAGGCATTGTGACTATTACCGGATATTATTCATTTCTTTTTATTGTTCACTGGATCATTATCAAAATTCTTAGGAAAAATAATTACTGGATCTATCATCTTTTATTTTTACCGATGGCAACTTTTGTAACCATATTTTTTACAGCCTTAATGCAGGATATTTTTAGATATTCCTAAAACAATTTGTAACGATAAATCTTTTGTCGAAGCGTAGCAAAACCCTCCAAATAATTTCGGATTTCCGAACTTTCTCCCTATTTTTACTGAACTTTTTAATCAAAAAATAAAATGATTCAGTATTTAGATAATATCCACCACAAAGATTCCAGAAACTTTTTCCTAATTGCCGGTCCCTGCATCATCGAAGGCGAAGACATGGCACTGAAAATTGCAGAAAAAGTGGTGGAATTAACCAATAAATATAATATTCCCTACATTTTTAAAGGAAGCTTTAAAAAAGCCAACCGAAGCAGAGTAGACTCTTTTACCACGATCGGAGAAGAAAAATCTCTGGAAATCCTTAAAAAAGTAGGAGAGACTTTTAATATTCCTACAACAACAGATATTCACGAAAACGAGCACGCAGCTTTGGCGGCGCAATATGTAGATGTGTTGCAGATTCCTGCGTTTTTGGTTCGCCAGACAGACCTTTTGGTTGCCGCCGCACAAACAGGAAAATGTGTCACCTTAAAAAAAGGACAGTTTCTCTCTCCGGAATCCATGAAATTTGCCGTTGAAAAAATTACAGACTCAAACAATCAGAAAGTGGCGATCATTGAAAGAGGAAATACCTTTGGTTACACAGATTTGGTGGTAGATTACAGAGGAATTCCAACAATGAGAAACTATGCACCTGTCATTCTGGATGTTACGCATTCCCTGCAACAGCCGAATCAAAGTTCAGGAGTTACAGGAGGAAGACCGGATCTTATCGAGACCATCGCAAAAGCAGGAATCGCAGTCGGCGCAGACGGAATTTTCATCGAAACGCATCCCACTCCCGAAACCGCTTTGTCCGACGGAGCCAATATGTTGAGACTGGATCTTCTGGAAGATTTACTGCAAAAACTAACCAGAGTTCGGGAAGCAATTTTATAATTAAATTCTGTTAAAACTTTTATTTTTTATTTGAAGCTCTTTCCCGCTTTCCATTACAATCTTTTTTTGCAAAAAAGGATTTTCATTACAATCGGGGCTAGGATTTCAGTCTGTATTTCAAGGACAGAAACAGATACAAATCTTCAAAAAACTTCAGATAAGAAATGTTAAATAAAGTTTAAATAAGTTAAAATAAAATTTATATATTCACGTTTGAAATTTTAAAGCATTTCTTTTGAAAAAACTAGTTTTACCATTGAGCCTTATGGTTCCTGCATTAGTATTCTCTCAGGTAAAGAAGAAGAAGGATACAATGAAGACCGCAACTATTGAAGAAGTAGTTTTCCAGAAAAAAGTAACAGGAAAAACCAATGATATCACCGCCGTAAAAATTTCGGCAAAAGATGCTCAGAATGTGGCGAGTATTTCCGGTGGGATCGAAGGAATCCTTAAGACTTTACCTTCCGTAAACTCCAATACGGAGCTTTCTTCACAATATATGGTTCGTGGCGGAAACTATGACGAAAACCTGATCTATATTAATGATATCGAAATTTACAGACCATTCCTCATCAGAAATTCTCAGCAGGAAGGGTTAAGCATCATCAATCCCGATATGGTTTCCACCGTTAATTTCTCAGCCGGAGGTTTCGAGCCGAGATACGGCGATAAAATGTCGTCTGCTTTAAATATCTATTACCGTGAACCTGAAAAATTTGAAGTTTCCGGAGAAGGAAGTTTAATCGGAGGAAGATTATCCACCGGTTTTGCTGTCGGAAAAGACAAAGAAGGAAACAGGAAATTTACCGCTTTATTTTCCGGAAGATACAGAAATACAAACCTTGTTCTTAATACGCTGAAAGAAGATACAGACTTCAATCCGAAATACATGGATTTTCAGACGTATCTGAATTATCATTTCAGCCCGAAATTCACAGCTTCATTCATCGGATATTACTCCAAGAATGATTATGAAATGATCCCGAAAGCAAGAAGTGTAGACTTCGGATCTTTACAGCAGCCGATTAATTTAACGGTAAATTATGGTGGCCGTGAAGACGATAAGTATAAAAATATGATGGGAACATTCTCCCTGAATTATAAGCCATCCGATAAATGGAGATTTACTTTAGACGCTTTTGCCTATCAAAACCGGGAAAGAGAATATTACACCATCGCTTCGGCTTACGTTTTACAGACTTTTGATCCGATCACGGGAGAACCCGTTACTTCATACGATACAGGCGGACAAATAGAGCATGCAAGAAATGATTTATTTGTAAAAACATACGGAACACAGTTCAGAACCCGATTTTCGCCTAATGTAAATACAGATATTGAAGTCGGCTTTAAATATGAGAAAGAAAACCTGAAAGATCTTACCAACGAATGGAAACTGGTAGATTCTGCAGGATACAGTACCCCGATTTCTGCGCTTTTAGATCCCAGAAATCCGCCGGATTTAAAATTATATTACAGCATTGCAGGGAAAAATGATATTCAGCCGACAAGAATGTCTGCTTACGCGCAGTATTCTCAGAAATTTTTCTGGGGAAGCAATAAAGTATTTGTAAACGCGGGAGCAAGAGTATCGCACTGGAGTTTCAATAACGAAACCATTTTCTCTCCGAGAGCACAGTTTGCGATCAAACCGGATTGGGATACCGATATGTTGTTCAGGCTTTCCGGAGGTATTTATTATCAGGCTCCTTTTTACAAAGAAATCAAAGATTTAGACGGAAATTTTAATTCAAATATAAAATCCCAGAGATCTATTCAGGCAATTCTGGCGAATGATTACGAATTCCAGATGTACGACAGACCGTTTAAACTGACCACGGAATTGTACTACAAGAAAATGAACGACCTGATTCCGTATTTCATGGACAACGTGAGAATCCGCTATTCCGGAAAAAATAATGCTTCGGGTTACGCATACGGAATTGATACCAGATTGTTCGGAGAATTTGTTCCCGGAGTGGATTCATGGTTATCGGCAAGTTATGCCCGAGTGTATGAAAATATTGATGGGAGAGGAGACATTCCGAGACCAACCGATCAAAGGTTAAGATTTGCGATGTTCTATCAGGATTATATGCCGAGATTCCCGAAAATGCGTGTCAATCTTACGTTAACCTATGCGATGGGATTGCCTACAGGATCGCCTATCGTATTGGATGAAAACAGAAAAATAGATTATCTCGCAGGATATTCTTACCAAAAAACATTGCCATCTTATAAAAGGGTAGATTTAGGACTTTCGTATGCCTTCATCGATCCGAAAGAAAAAAATCAGGCATATGGTTTTTGGGGAAATTTTGATGAACTAACTTTGGGCGTTCAGGTTTTCAATGCCTTTAACATCAGAAATACCGTTTCCAATCAATGGATTACCGATGCGAATACCAATTTGATGTATCCGGTTCCGGTACGTTTAACGGGACGTTTCTTCAATGTGAAACTTGAATTTAGAATAAAATAAATACAGACTCCTGAAAATTTTCGGGAGTTTTTTTATTTCCTGAATTTTATAACATCTTTACAGAATTTTATAACGAAGATTGTCTTCATATTTTTAATTTTGTCTCAATGAAAAAGATTCTTGCCATCCTGTTCTCTGTTTTCTACTTCGGTTTTTCTTCCGGAGCGGTTTTCAGTGTTCATTATTGCATGAATGAATTGGCTTCCATCAGTCAGAAAGTGGATGATGTTTGCAGCAAATGTGGCGTAAAAACCAAGAAAGACTGTTGCAAAACCGAGATCAAAGTAGTAAAAGTTGATGATTCCCAAAAGTCAGATTTTCTTAAAATTGATTTTTTAAAACAAATCTATGACGTTCACAAAAACGCTTTTTTCTTCGTAGATCATTCTTTTTCAGCTACAAAATTTACTCAGATTCAGATCAATGCGCCGCCGGAAAAACGCTCCGTTCCGATCTTTATCAGTCATTGTAATTTTAGAATTTAAAATCCGTCAGTCGTTTGATCTTTTGATCATTACGAACGACACGGCTTGTCGCTTTACGCGATCAATTTACCAACTTTTTCTTTAAAAATTAATTCTAAAATTTAAAACAATGAAAAAATATATCATTACAGCAATATTCTCATTATTCTCAATTATTTCAATTTCAGCGCAATCTAAAAAAGACGCACAGGTTACCAAACTATACCAAAATTATATTGCTATAAAATCTGCTCTGGCTTCAGACGATGCGGATAAAACATCAAAAGCAGCTACGGAATTCATTAAAACAGCATCTACAATTGATTACAAACAGGTTTCGGAAGGAAATTTAAATATTCTAAGAAAAGATGCTACTGCAATTTCTGAAGCAAGAAACATCAGTACACAAAGAGAAACATTTATGAATCTTTCCGATAATATGATTGCTCTGGCAAAGGAATTCAAAGTTTCTGAAAATCCGGTTTATGTTCAGTATTGTCCGATGGCAGACGGAAGCTGGTTAAGTGACGAATCTAAAATCGTAAATCCTTACTACGGAAAATCTATGCTTTCCTGCGGAAATGTAAAGACAACAATTAAATAATATTCTTATTTTATTATAATATAACAAGTTGTATAGCTTAAATTAAAATTTACTTTAATAGATTGATTTGGAGGGTATTCCAAAACTTTGAGATCTTAGTTAAGTGAAACGCCTTTGTGAACTTAAAAATATTCTCAATAATTTCAACAAAATCTTTGCGAGCCTTTAGTTAAAAATTAAGTGATTTTAGATTTTTCGACTCCACTTCGTTTCACTCAAAATGAAAGCTTTTAAAATTTAATTCAGGCTATACAACTTCAAAAACTTTGAAATATTATGAAAAAAATAATAATATTTCTGCTGTTTTTATTCTCTGTTTTCAGTTTTTCACAGGTTACAAAAACCTATTTCACTTGTCCGATGCATCCTGAAATCGTTTCTTCAAAACCGGGAGACTGCCCGAAATGCGGAATGATCTTAAGGAAAAAAGTAGTTGCTGTAAAACCTAAGACTATTTCAAAGCCGGAAGCAGAACCGATGCAGAAAACAGGAATAAAATCAAAAGAAATCAAGAATAAGGATAATACTAAGATTGAGAAAAAGAACAATTCTAAAAAGGCAGACAAAGCTTATAAATCAAATGTTTCTAAGCATGTTTTAAATACATCTGAGACTAAAGTTTTAACACAGTCAAAATCTCATTCTAAATCTCAATCTCAACCTCAAAAATATACCTGTCCGATGCATCCGGAAATCATTTCAGACAAACCCGGAAAATGTCCGAAATGCGGAATGGATCTAATAGAAATTGAAAATCATTCACCGCATCAATCTGATCCGGAACCTAAACCTGACAATTCTGTTTTAAAAAGAAATTCGGAAAACGGCAGAGTAAGTTTTGGAGGAAAAACGATTCGTTATGATTTGTATGTTAAAGATACGATCGTAAATTTTACAGGAAAAAACCGCAGAGCGATTGCTGTCAACGGAAAATTACAGGCTCCGACCTTATATTTCACGGAAGGCGATACTGCCGAAATTTATCTTCACAATATGCTCAAAGAAAACACAGGATTTCACTGGCACGGCGTAATTTTACCGAATGAACATGACGGAGTTCCGTATTTAACAACAAAACCTGTAAAGCCGGGAGAAACACATTTGTATAAATTTAAGGTTTCCCAGAACGGAACATATTGGTATCATTCTCATGAAAGTTTGCAGGAACAGATCGGGATGAACGGAATTTTGGTGTTTCAAAAAAGAGAAGGAGAACCAAAAGTAAATTACACTCAGGAAATCCCTGTTTTGCTCGGTGATTGGAGTGATGAAAATCCGATGCAGATTGCAAGAAGACTTCATATGGCGAATACAGATTGGTATGCCATTAAGAAAAATTCAGTGCAAAGTTACTGGGAAGCCATAAAATCCGGAAACTTCGGGACAAAAGCGCTGAATGAATGGAAAAGGATGGAAGCCATGGATGTAAGTGATGTTTTCTACGATAAATTTCTCATCAACGGACAGCCAAGCTCTGCTTATTCCAATTTAAAAGCTGGAGATAAAATACGGTTAAGAGTTGCAAATGGAGGTTCATCCACTTATTTCTGGCTGAATTTCGGAGGCGGAAAAATAAAAGTAGTAGGAAATGACGGAAACGATGTGGTTCCTGTGGAAGTCGACCGATTGATTGTGGGAGTCTCTGAAACGTACGATATTGAAGTCTCCATTCCGGAAAATAAAAGTTTCGAATTTCGGGCGACTTCGGAGGACAGAATTGGTCACGCTTCGCTTTGGCTAGGTTCAGGGGAAAAAATTGAAGCTCCAAATTTACCACGGTTAAAGCTTTTCGAAGGCATGAAAATGATGAACGGAATGATGGAAATGAGCGGAAATATGAAGCCGATGAACATGACGATGGGCAATCAGATGATGGATATGAACGAAGTGATGTACCCCGAACTTTCTGAAAGTCAACGAAAAATGACCATGAAGCACATGAATGAGATGATGGGCATCAAAACCCAAGAGGAAAACGAAGAGCATTCCGGTCATTCGATGGAAATGAAGGAAGAAAAATCAATTAAAAGGTTGTCTTATAATCTGTTAAAATCTCCTGAGAAAACCATTCTTCCGACAGAAAATGTCCGCGAACTGAAATTTACTCTGGAAGGAAATATGAATCATTATCTCTGGACTTTAGATAATAAAACGGTGACGGAAACCGATAAAATTTTAGTGAAAAAAGGAGAAATTCTGAGGATTACAATGTATAACAATTCGATGATGCGCCATCCGATGCATCTTCACGGACATGATTTCAGATTAATCAACTCAAAAGGTGAATATTCTCCGCTGAAAAATGTGGTAGACATCATGCCGATGGAAACCAATACGATTGAATTTGCTGCCAATCAGGATGGCGACTGGTTTTTCCACTGCCATATTCTGTATCATATGATGGCGGGAATGGGAAGGATTTTCAGCTATGAAAATTCTAAACCGAATCCACAACTACCCGACAAAAAACTGGCTTGGAAAAATTTTCTGAAAGATAACAGGATGATGAGCTCAATGGCAATGCTTGATCTTAACAGCAATAAAATACATGCTGAATCCATGACGATGTTCGGACCGAGATGGGCTAACTTAAATGAATTTCACTCAAACTGGGATTTTGATCATTTTGACGGAAATTTTAAAGTCGGCAGATTTTTAGGGAAATTCCAGTGGGCAATTCCTTACGCGGGTTTCAGAATTCAGAAAAATCATGAAATTATGGAACGAAAAATGGCAGAAGAAATGGGAATGGATTTTCAGGGTAAAAAAACGTGGTTCGGACAGCAGAAAGCTTCCAAAACTCAGGGTGCATTTACGGTCGGGATGCAGTATCTTTTGCCGATGCTCATTACAGCGGACGCAAGTGTAGACCAGAACGGAAAGGTTTTACTGGAGTTCAGCAGGGAAGATATTCCGCTTTCAAGAAGGCTTCGCGGAAATTTTATGGTCAATTCCGATGGCGAATTCAGTACAGGTTTGCGCTATATTTTACAGAAATGGCTGTCTGTTTCCGGGAATTATGATAATGAAATGGGATGGGGAGCCGGAATTACCCTTACTTATTAAAGCTTTGATTACAAAATAGAATATTTAATCCTTCAAGATTTTTAAATTTTGGAGGATTTTATTTCCGACAGACTGAATGAAATTTATCTGAAAGTTTGCTGCACTTTGATTTAACCACAAAAGGTACAAAAGATTTTGATGCGTTTTTAAAGTTAAAAAGTAAAAGAATAAAAGAACGCAACAGTTTTAAAAAATCTCTGATTTTTATACTTTTGAGCACTTTGATTATTCTGAAAATTTGCTTTATAATTATCTCTTGTGCCTTTTGCTGTTACATTCGAAAATAATTAAATTATAAAAATATCCGTGAAAAATGTCTGGGAACTACATTTCCAGTCGAATAGTCTTTTCAACTAATTTTTGATTAAAGCTTTCAGGAACCAGTCTGAACATGAAATTCCTTACAAAAGTTCCTCTTTCCCATTGTGAAACCTGCCCGATTTTCCAGCTTGTATTGACTACATAATCTACTTTTTTTCTTCTGAGCTTCTGAAAATTTTCAAAAACTTCATTGAAATTCTGATGGTTTTCCAACAGCTTTCCGATAATATAACCGTCTTCAATCGACTGACAGGCTCCCTGTCCGAGATTCGGCGTTGTTGCGTGTGCTGCATCACCGATCAGACAAAGATGATTCGTGTGCCATTTCGGAATAGGAGCGAGGTCGATAATTTCGTTAAAAATGATATTTTCCTGAAATGTTTTTTCCATAATTTCAAGAATCAGAGGATGAAAACCGTAAAAATTTTCAGCTAATTGATTTTCAGTCTGATGAATGTTTTTATTGATAACAGCGTACCAGTATATTTTTCGGTCGGTCATTCTTACAAAACCAAAACGTTTTCCTTTTCCCCAAGCTTCAATGGCTTCATGGTGGAAATTTTCAGGAAGATCAAATTCTGCCAATCCGCGCCAACACAATTGCTGTGTATTTCTGATGGTTCCGGTTCCGAAAATCTGCTTTCTTACTTTTGAATGAATTCCGTCTGCTCCAAAAACGATTTTGCTTTCAGTTTCAGTTCCGTTTTCAAAATGTAGAATATAATTTTCTTTCTTTTGAATTTTGTTCAGCACATGATTCAGTTGAATAGTTTCATAGCCGATATTTTCCGCCAAAATCTTTTGCAGATCGGCTCTGTGAATGGCAACGTTGCAGGAATTGTACTTTTTTTCCAATTCCAGAACATTTGTTTTGGAAATAAGTTTCAGCTTTTCGTTCGTAATCGAAATGCCGTGAATTTTGTTTCCTGCCTGTTCAATTTTTTCTTTTAAGCCTAACTTATCGAAAATCTGCATCGCGTTGATTGCCATCATAATTCCGGAACCGACAGGTTTTATTTCCGCTGCCGATTCATACAGGGTAAAATCAATGTTTTGTTGTTTCAGGATATTTCCTAATGTTAAACCGCCGATTCCGCCTCCGATGATGGATATTTCATTCATTATTTTAGATTTTTCAATTTGCTCAGCAGTTGATTCTGTTTACTGATAAAATTCTCCAAACTGTCTGTTTTTAAAGGGTGTGCATTCTGATATTTTTCAATTTCAGGAAGGGTTTTTCTGATTTTGAAAATTGTATACGTATCGTGAATTCTTTCACGGTTTTTTGTAATTTCTTCAATCAGATCTTTTATTTTCTTCACTTTAAGATTATATTGCTGTTCACTTCTCTTAATTTCTGCTTCAATTGCTTTTCGTGATATTGAATCGCTTACAGATTTAGCCAAAGATTCCGCATTGCTGTAATAGGTTTCAGATTTGCTAATGACGTCATCATATTCAAGAGTCGCATCGTCTGTTTTGCTGTCGATCATACTTACTTTTTCGTCAAGAGCCTGAAGATTTTTATCGTTTTTAAGCAATTCATCATAAATCTGATGAACCATATCATCTTCACGGGAAGAGAGTTTTGTTCCTTTTGTTATGGAGCCTGAAGCGGAAGATTCCGCATTGTCCACTGCATTTTCAACCAAAGGTTTATTTTCGGATCTGTTTTCATTGCAGGAAAACAGGGCTAAAAGCAGGGTAGAAGTAAAAAATAATTTTTTCATGTTGTGTATATATTTAATTTTTGATTTTAGGA
Organism: Chryseobacterium sp. HMWF035; assembly: GCF_003094695.1. Taxonomy (NCBI): domain Bacteria; kingdom Pseudomonadati; phylum Bacteroidota; class Flavobacteriia; order Flavobacteriales; family Weeksellaceae; genus Chryseobacterium; species Chryseobacterium sp. HMWF035. Next base: position 21,610 of record NZ_QEHP01000027.1, read on the forward strand.
ATTAAAAGATCTGCCGGACTTATCGTGAAAAACAGATATGGATAGACAAAATCCAGAGAACGGTTTTCTTCTCCTCTCAGCCGGAAAAAATCTTTTTCCTTTTCTTCATCGGCTAAAATAAATAATTCTCCGGTTGAAAAATGCGGTTGGTTGTCTTTAAATCTGATAAAAGTTTTGGAAGTTCTGAACGTCATTCCCAACCATCTGTTATCCGTAAAACCTTTAGAATTAGGATTGGAATTCAGAACAATTTTATGCTGAAACTTTTTGTTCGTTTCTACAGAAAATAGTACAACAGAATGATGATCCAGTATAATTTCAGATTCTTCTTCCGTGATTTTGTCTTTTATAACCAGCTTTCTGAGCTGATTTTCTTTCAACTGATCTGGATTTTCATAGCATGAAAACAAAGCAATAAATGAATGATCTTCCAGATCCAAAGCCTGATCGGAATGAAATCCCATTTTCGAGTACGAATAATCATACACTTCAATCAATGCATTGTTGAAATGCTGTTCAGGCACATCTGTTATTTCGGCTGAAATTGTTTGGTTAATTTGTTCAACAACGGAATGATGAACCTCAGAAAAGAGATTCGCCGAAATCTGATATCTTGTCGTTGTCCTTACAACAGCAAAAGTTCCGTCTTCTTCTTTCACGAGATGATTTCCGAGTCTGCCTTTTCCTGTTGCTTCAAAATCCGCAGAATTCAAGAGATTTTCAAAAGTATTTTGCTTTTCAGGAAGCCGTATTTTATAAAATCCGGAGCTGCTCATTACAGGATTGGTTTTTCATAATCGCCCAGATTCATGCTGAAATGGGTTGTTTTATAGTTCACCTTATTCTCCGTCATGTTCTCTTCGTAATAAGAATTGCGAAGTTCCGCCTGCATTTCAGGAGTCATGCTTTCCAATTTAACATAACTATCGTTTTCTTTGATGTAGGTCTGATTGTCTCTGTACATCGCCTCAAGATTCGAACAACGAACCACATATCCCATTCTTATCGGAATCTGATCGACTCCCAAAACAGAAGGGCGGATTTCATGGGCATATAATCTGTTGGTAGACAGCGGAATAATAAACGCAGAATCCGGATATAAAGTAACGGTAAATTCTTTTTCCAGAGATTCGTCTTCAACCGTTTTCTTAAGCCTGAAATGAAGCCTTGTTAATGCGCTCGTTTGCTTATAACACACATCAAATCTATCTGTTTCCGATGGTTTTAAATGTTCGGAATTGGAATGGTCGTAGAAAGTACAGAATGCGATCAGTCCTTCTTTCGGCATATCTTTCGTTTTGTCGGAGTGGGCTTTAATTTTAGCCTTCACTTCCTTTTCAGCATCGGAAGTTTTCTTTTTGTTCTCGTAAATCTGTACCAAAGCGTGATTCAGATCCGTTTCATATTCAAAAGTTTCCTTTGCACATTCGTTAAGAAGAGCAATAATTTTTTGGTCGGTTTCTCTGAAATTATCTGTTGGTCCTGTAAGATTACTCGAACATCTCAACAAATTAAAATGCAGCGTTTCTTCTCCGTTTTCATTGGCTTCATGAGTCACTTTACTCAGATAAATGCCTTTTCTAAGAGCTTTCGCTTCTTTATTGGATTCTGTAAGTTCCTGAAAACGATGTTCTGATTTTACTTTTTCAAAAATATTCTCCTCATGAAAAATTCTTCGGAAATAGACTCCCGCATTGCTTACAATAACCGGAACTTCTCCAATTTGAATAACCTTTGATTTTTCTTCGCTGATATTTTCAAAATTCACCGAAAATTCTTTAATGATATGCAGGAAATGATGGTCTTTCTGAATATTTTCCAAATTTCCGCAGATGTATATTTTTTGATGATCAAGTTCCGGACTAAGCTCATGAACTACGGTTCCGCAGAAATGATCCACGATGTACTGAATTTCTGTGTTGATTTCCTGACTGTTATTTAAAACAACAAGAACATTTTTATCTTTTGATATTTTGTTTTCTTCTGAATGGTTATTCATGTTTCTCAATTGAAAAGTGAAGATAGCTAAAATTTTAAATGTTTTAAAATCTTAAAGCCTTTAAGGAATAAAGACATTCATTTTCACTCAGTTTTTTAAGCTAAATAGGCTTAAAAATAAAATATTCTTGTTGGAAAATGCAAAGACGCAAGTTTTTTATTAATCTCAAATCAAACTGTTTAAACTAATTTCAGAATTAACCACAAAAGGCACAAAATAAAATGTTAAAGCGAATTTAAATACTATTCAAAGAGCTCAAAAGAATAAAAATCAAAGATTTTTAAAAACTATTGTGAACTTTTTCATTTATAATGATCAACTTTAAATAAAAGTTTAGTCATCTTTTGTGCCTTTTGTGGTTAAATAAAAAGTTTAAGCAGACGCATCTTTAAGGCGCAAGAAAATCAAAGATTTTCAATAAAGATTGATGCTGAATTTTATCGCAGATAAAATCCAAGTTTTAGAATAAAAAAAGACCATCGCAATGACGGTCTTACCTGTTTTTTAATTTCGGATTAAAATTTTACTATTCGTATTTGGAAAAATCAACCGCAAAAATACATCGGTTCACCTGACTTCCGTTTTGTGCTCCTGCATTCGGTTCATATTCGGTTAAACTCCACAGGTAATTATATTGAGACTCATAGTAAAGAGATTCCGCTCCGTAAGGCCATCTGAAACGTACCGTATCATCTGCACCATCGGTATAACGCGCTAATCTTGCATTTGATCCGTAAGAATTGCTTGGAGATCCGGTACAGGAAAGCCACGTTCTGTTGCCTTTTCTGAAAACACCCTGAATTCCGTGCGCATGGTTGTCTGTGAAAAGACTGTTTTTCGGAGTCACGGTTACAATTCCTGTATTCTGAAGTCTTCCGTTCGTATCAACCGGAAAACCAAATACTTTCGGAACGATGGAAGCATCCGCGCTGCCTGAATAATATTGCCCTGTCCAGAACTGCGTTCCTTCATCATTTACCTGAATCGTAGAGAAAGGATTCGCGTTGTTGATTTTCTGATATCCTGTCTGTGGCAATATGTACCTGTAATTGAAAGCGAACAGGTTTCCGTTAGAATCTTTACCACATTTATCATTGGTGGTGTCTCCCGTGCTTACTTCAATAATTTTATTCAGATCGAAAACACGAACACCTAAATTTGTGCTGCTGAGATAGATTTTACCTTTAAAATAGGCAATTCCGCCTGCATGAACATTCAACGGAGCGTAAGAACCATACTGTGAATAGCTTGCTGTACCTGCCGGAATATCGGGCTGAACCAAAAGAATATGGCGGTAGGTAAGATATGTACTGGAGCTCGGACTGATGTCAATTAGGGTAATTCGGGAACCTTTAAATTCAGCTTCATCTTTTGCATACCAACTCACCAAAAGATAACGGACTCCATCTTTGGTAAATCCTGAAATCCCTTGCGGTCTCCAAAGTGAAGTTGTTTCATCATCGGTGTTCCATCGGATTCCTCTCACTCTGTTTTCTTCAGGAATATTGAATCCGTAGACTTCGGTATAAGCACTTCCGCCGATTGCCTGACGGTTTTTATCAATCTGTGAAGGATTTAAAAAGCTGAAACCGGAATTGATGTATGCGCTTGTATCGGTGTAAGCATTTACACTTACGTCTGCGACAGCTTTGCTGAGACTTGCTTTTGAAGATAAATTTTTTTCTTTTAAATTTGAAGCGATGTCATTATCTGTACATCCTATGCTCGTTATGGTAAGCAAAAGCATCCATCCGAAAAGTTTTCTTTGAATCATGATTAATTTAATTTGTTTGGGATTTTAAATTGCATGCGAAACTATCGGATTCTTTTTCTAACTGGATTTCAAGCGGATTAATTATGTATTAAATTTATGTTTTATGAGTGGTAAATTATCATGCATATTTTGACCGTTAATATATTTTTCTAAGTCAAAATCTTTGTTTTTGAGATCAAGATTTACTTTAATGCTTCCATTAGAATTCCTTATTTCAAGTCTTTCTTTTACTTTTTGTTTTAGATCATAAGAATATTTAGAGAAAACCTCTGGAAAATCCTCATAACTTTTAGTAAGCTGAATGATTGGTTTATTGAATGTAAGAATAAAAATTTCGTCATCAAGAAAAACAATATCACCTTTTCTGTAACTTATTTTTGCGCCTAATTTTGAATAGCCTTCTATCTCGGTTTCCACATTTCGAAGTAAAGTATATTCTCTGTCTCTGATGAAATCATAAAACCGTTTCTGTTTATTTTTATTTAAGAAGTAAACGAATATATTCCCGAAAATAAAAATCAGGATAAATCCTCCGATAAAAAGTTGTGATTCATTCATTTCAGCAAAAATAAAAAAGCGGAACCTGAAAATCAAGCTCCGCGTCGTATTGTTTCGTTAAAAATTACTTCCCTAAATAAGATTTTAAGATCTTACTTCTGGTGTTGTGCTTCAATCTCTTAATCGCTTTTTCTTTGATCTGACGAACTCTCTCTCTTGTAAGGTCGAAAGTTTCCCCGATTTCTTCTAGAGTCATCGGATGTTTTCCGTTCAGTCCGAAGTATAATCTTACCAAATCAGCCTCTCTCGGAGTTAAAGTATTCAATGCTCTTTCGATCTCAATTTGAAGAGATTCAAGCATCAAATCTTTATCCGGACTTGGAGATTCTCCTGAACGCAATACGTCATAAAGATTAGAATCTTCACCTTCTACCAAAGGTGCATCCATCGACAGGTGTCTTCCGGAGTTTTTCATCGATTCTTTGATATCTTCCTCGCTCATGTCAAGAACTTCAGCCAATTCTTCCGGAGAAGGTGGTCTTTCGTTTTCCTGCTCAAGGTGAGCGTAAGCTTTGTTGATTTTATTGATGGAACCGATCTTGTTTAACGGCAATCTTACAATTCTCGACTGTTCTGCCAAAGCCTGTAAGATCGACTGACGAATCCACCAAACCGCGTAAGAGATGAATTTGAAACCTCTAGTTTCATCATACCTTTTTGCCGCCTTCATCAGTCCTAAGTTACCTTCATTAATCAAATCGGGTAAAGAAAGACCTTGATTTTGATATTGTTTAGAAACCGATACCACGAAACGAAGGTTGGCTTTAATTAATTTTTCCAGTGCTGCTCTGTCGCCTGCACGGATTCTCTGTGCCAAATCTACCTCTTCGTCCGCAGTAATTAGTTCTACTTTACCAATTTCCTGCAAATACTTGTCTAATGAAGCAGTTTCCCTGTTGGTTACCTGCTTAGTGATTTTTAATTGTCTCATCTATTTTATCCTCAAAAAAGAGTTTCTACTATAATATACGTATGAAGGAACAAAAAGGTTACACGGGTTACAAAATATTTTCATTTATTTAAACTCAGTTTGAAAAAATAGTTGTAAATTATAGCTCTCACTTCACAGAACAGCGATTTTAGGGCTTTTTAGATGTTCAATAAATTTTTAAAACTTTTTACATAAAGGCTTTTCGCGCTCGAAATGTATGCTCAAGTCTTACCTGAAAACAAACCTTTAAATATATTATTCTAGATGGTTTCAGCATGACAAGTATTGTTAATATTTGTTATTTAAAATAAAAAAAGCGAAACAAAAGTTCCGCTCTATTATTTAAAGGTGAAAATAAATTGACTTTTAAAATTCACCATTGACAATTCACTTTAAAAAAGGTCATTCAACAGTTTTGCCAGTCTCAGACCTCCATACAAAAGCTGTCTTTCCATTGTATCGTTAAATTTATACTGATAATCGTAAGACAGTTTAGAATCGTTTGGTGTCTGTGCGTAGATTCTGTTGGCAATTTTGTGAGAATCGTACAACCAGTCTTCTAAAGTTCCGGTCTGGATCTGCTTTACTTCGTCATCCGACTTGATGTCCAGTAATTTTGCATATTCTGTGTAGCTGTATTTCTGAGAATCTACTAATTTTCCGTCCCAGACAGAGTGCAAATTGGATTTATCACCGAAATATGTCACATTAATTTTGTTTCCTCCCAAATCTTCTGCTCTTCCTACGTGTAAAGGCTGCGAAAGATCTCCCATCATGTGGATCAGGAAAATTAAAGCGATTTTTCTGTCTTTCTCAGAAGTTTTTTCGTCTTTGATCTGGCTGGATAATGCTTTGATCTGTGTGTATAAACTTGGTCCCGCCTGCGCTTTCAGTTTTTCTTCAAATACTTTAAAATCCGTCTGCGGATCGATGTTTACATAATGCCACATTGAGGTTTCCTTCCAGACTCCTGTAGTATCAGATTTAATGAAATCCGGCCAGTTTGCCCAGTACGCAAGACTTTCTCTCCCCATCATTTTTCTGATCTCTCTTTTTGCCTTTCCGGAAAGGTGATTTTCTGCGATCTCTGCAATAATTCTGTGTCCCGTTAATCCCCACGCATAAGAATAAAGCGAAGATGCGATGAATGCTAAAACCAGCATTTTAGAATAAATACTTTTCATTGTAAAATAACATTTTCAGGGGGCAAAGATACGGTTAATTTAAGGTTCAGGTTAAGCCTAAGGATAAGGATTTTAAAAATTAACGTAATCTTAAACATAATCCAATATTATTTCGGATTTTTAAAGTAAATTTTTTTGTTACAATTTTCATAAATTTTACATTTAAGATTTATATTATTCTTTTAAATGCTAATAATTTAGTATTTTTAATATGAATTTAGTGAAAGAATATTTTTTCAATAATTCGAGATATACTATTTTTACAAGCCAAATCACAGGAAAAACCATGTATGAGAATAATATTGTAGACATGCAATACAATAAGCTGCAGACCGACTTCAAAGCAGAAGCTGTAGCCGTTAATCTTTTAAAATACCACAGAGCGGTAAGCAATATTTTTATCGACAGGATCGGGATTAATGACCGTGCCTATTTAAAGGATATTAAAAGTATTTCGAGCGATTATCTGGGGTTTGACGAAGAAGTTTTTACCATAGAAACCTATAGAGAAGGAATTTACGATTATCTTCCCGAAGGACTTTTCCATCCGCCTTCTTTAGGAGCCTCCCGAAAAAATGTAGATACCGTTGTCCGCGAAATCCGCAGACAGAAAAAAGTGGAAGAGGATGCCCGAAAATTTTTCAAGCCTTTTGAGCTGGAAATATTTTTTACGGAAATCAGTGCTTTACTCAAAGAGTTTGACTTTGACATTTCCAGCGACACAGATTCTTTACTGGAAACCGTAAGTGAACTTTGGCCATTGATTAATAAATTAGATAAGAAAAACGCCTGTATTTTTATTTACATTTTACCTTTCTTTCATCAGATCAGAGGAAATAAATCGTGGTTTGAACGATGTATGACCGCATTTTTACAGACTCCTGTAAAAGTAACTTTTGCCCCGAATGTTATTGACGGAGTGGAAGAGGAAGATGATTCTATGCTGTTGGGAAATTCCAGATTGGGAGTTACTTATATTCCGAGCGGAAAACATATGGACGGGCAAAGGAACTGGGTAATAAACATTGGACCAATTCCTTACACCGAAATGAAAAAATATATCGACGGCAGTCCGTTCCGGAAAGTTTTGCAGGCGATGTACGATTATTTTCTGCCTGTAAGTGTGGATGTGGAAGAAAATTTTATCACAGAAAAAAAGGATTATTCTTTTGCACTGGAAGATGATGATAGAAATGCAAACCGGCTCGGTTACTCTACCTTTCTGTGAATTTTTTTAACTATATTTACAATCACCAAGAAAAATATTAATTCGAAAAAAGACAAATGGAAATTTCTTCAGTAAAAGGAATCTTTTTAAGGTATATTCTTATGCCTTTATTTGCGGTTATCATGATGGTCATTTTAGGAATCATCAGAAAAAACAAACCCGCAATTAAGATCAAAACCATTATCATCTATGTTCTGCTGTGCAGTTTATGCCTTGCGATTCCGGGTATTTTCGGGTTTGCAGGAAATTTATTCAATCCTTACTGGTATTTAATTGCCCAGATCATTTATCTTATTTTAGGGATTATTCATGTTAATTTATCAGACCGATATTTCAAAAAACATTTCAGTTCTACCACAAAAAGTATTTTGTTTGAATCGATTCTGTCTTTAACGTGTATCGGATTCGGAGGGTATCTTTTTTATCTGATTTTCGGCTGGATGAGTCGCGGAACCGGTTATCCGATTATGGCAGCAACGAGTATTTTCATATTTATTGTTCCTCTTGTTTTTCATTACTGTTATATTCAGTTAATCAGCATTCCGGTGGATATTTATAAAACCTGGAGGTATTCTCCGGAGCAGAAACTTCCGGATTTTGAAGGAGCGGATTTCGACAGATTAATGGTTTTGAATGTAGAATTAAGTAAAAACCTTGAGGATTCCAACAGATTCAGAATCAAAGCAAAAACTTTACCTACCGGAATTACTTTCGGGGACTGGTTTTACAGAGTTGTGGACGATTATAACCACAAAAACCCAAATTCTGTTATTCATCTTACGGATGAAACCAGAGAATCCTATTACTGGATCTTTTATACCAAAAAATCGTTCTTCAGCTTCAGAAAATACATCGATTTCGATCAGGATATTACAGAAAACAGAATTTCTGAAAACGACGTCGTGATCTGCAAAAGAGTGATCCAGCATGAAGAGGAAGGCTTAAGAAAACCACAGCAAAACACCATCTAAAATATTGAATATGATACAGCCTATAAAGCATTTTGCCATTAATTGGGTTGACGGGATGAAGGTTTCCCAGAGACATCTTAATGATCAGGACAATTTTTTAATCGATACCATCCGAGATTCCAATTCGTTAGGAATCACGACCTATAATTACGGACTTTTACCGATCTCGAATAACTTTACCGACCGAACTATTTTTGATGTTCATAATACCGCGACTAATGATGTTCAGTTGGTTATCAAACATTGTAGCGCAGTCACCATGGCGGGTTACAGAATTGAACTGAACGACAGGAGAGTGAGCGTAAAATCTCTGGCAAAATCCATGCATGAGGAACAGGCAGACGGAGAATATTACATCCTGATTTCGGTAAATCCTTTTGATAAAGTTCCTTTTGGAGATATCGATCCGGAGGAAATTCCGCCCCGTCATCCGAATGCACAATCGAATCACCATATCGAACTGCTTCCCGTAACATCCCTGAACAGCAGCTATTCGGGAGGAAATTATCTGATCATCGGAAAAGTAGATTTAAAAGGAAATATTGCGCAGGTGGATTCTAATTTTATTCCGCCCTGCACATCGATTCAGAGTCATCCTGCGTTGCTTGGTTATTACAACAATTTTGCAAAATCCATTGGGAATTTACAGCAGTATGCTTTTAAAATTATTCAGAAAGCTTCTCATAAAAATCAGAATACGGCATTGGCACAAAATGTTAAATTCCTTTGCAATACCATGATCGATACTTTCGGGGATATGTATTTTCAGTTCAGAAATATTACGCCTTATCAGCCGCCTGTATTTTTAATTGAATCTTTTGCAAAACTTGCACTCCGACTGTATAATGCGACTCAGGTTCTGGTTCCTGCAGAATTGGAAGAAATGCTGAATTACAGTCTGGAATGGAGTGAAATTGCCCCTCATACCTTACTTAATCAGCTTTCAATAGTTGCTGAAACCAATTACGATCATCATAATTGCGGAGAACCGTTCCTTTACATTCAGCAGGTGCTGCGAAGTCTTGAAACGATCTTTGCCAAACTGAGTGAACTGGATTATATTGGTCAGAGAAAAGAAAATATTATTGTTAACGAACAGGAAGTTTCCAACAATAATAACCCGAAAAGAGGGTGGAGTGTTTTGGATTAATGTCAAAACATATTTAAAAAATACAAATCCCGATACGATAAATTCGGGATTTTTTGTGTAAAATTGTTAGACGTTAAATTTCTTTGAAAATCAAATTATTGAAAATGATTATTCTTTCGTCAGAATTAAACAGTAATAAAAAATGAATGTAGCTAAAATAAGAGAAGATATAAGAGGTCTTTCGGACGGAAAAATTTTCATGAATAATGCAGGATCTTCTTTAATGCCTTCAATCGTCGTGGACTCAATGATTGATTATTTAAAGCAGGAAGAACAATTCGGAGGATATGAAGTTGCCAACAGAAATACTGAATTATTAGAAGAATTTTATGATGAAACTGCAAAACTGATTAACTGTAAACCTTCCAATATCGCCTTTGCAACAAGTGCGACTGAAGCATTTGCAAAGGCATTATCGAGCATTGTTTTTAAAGAAAATGATGTCATTATCACAACGGCTGATGATTATATTTCCAATCAGATCACCTTCATTTCGCTTCAGAAAAAATTAAATATCAAAATCATCAGAACCAGAAATCTTCCCGACAATGAGCTTGATCTGGAAGATCTTGAAAATCTGATCAGAAAATATACCCCGAAACTGGTTGCCGTTACGCATATTCCGACAAATTCCGGACTGATTCAGAATGTTGAAGGAGCAGGCAAAATCTGTAAAAGATATAATATTTTGTATTTGGTTGATGCCTGTCAGTCAGTCGGTCAAATGATGGTTGATGTCGAAAAAATTGGCTGCGATTTTCTGACGGCAACAGGAAGGAAATTTTTGCGCGGACCGAGAGGAACAGGGTTTTTATATGTTTCGGATAAAGTTTTGGAACAGAATTACGCACCTTTGCTGTTGGATATGAGAGGAGCGAACTGGACGGAATACAATGATTATGAATTGTTTAAAACAGCCAAAAGATTTGAGCACTGGGAAATTTCCTATGCTTCTTTATTAGGAGTTAAACACGCCATACAATATGCCAACCATATCGGATTGGATACCATTGCAGAATACAATAAGATTTTATCTGAAAAATTACGAAACAGCCTCAAAGACAGCGGTTTTAAAGTTTGGGATTGGGGAAATCATCTGAGCAGCATTGTTACATTTTCCGGTCCGGATGGAGATCTGGAAAATATTCAGAAGGTTTTGAAAGAAAATAATGTCTTCTTTTCTGTAACGTATAAGAATTCAGCGTTAATTGATTTTACAAATAAAAAAATCAACGGAATCGTGAGATTATCTCCACATTATTTCAATACTCAGGATGAGATTGAACGGGTTTCTGAAATGCTGAAGAATAGTTTAAAATAATATATATCCGCTTCGACAAGCTTTAGGACATTGCTTAAAATAACTAATCAGTCTGTTTAAATTTTTTATTTAGCCGCAAAAGGCACAAAAGATGAACGAAGCATTTATTTAAAGTTGATGATTATAAATGAAAAGATCACAATAGTTTTTAAAAATCTTTGATTTTTATTCTTTTGATTGCTTTGATTATTCTGAAAATCCGCTTTATCAAGCTTTTTTACCACAAAAGATTTAAACACTTTAGTTGTTTAAGTTTAATGCTTAAATGGAAACAAAGAGCACATAAGTTTAAAAATCAAAGATTTTTTTCTTTGCAGACTTTTGAAATACTTTAAATAAATCCAATAAAGTCTTTTGTCTCTTTTGCGGTTTATTCTGAAATTAGTTTAAACAAGTTTAATATGAAGTGAGCTTGTTGAAGCATATATTTTAGGCTAAAAAATTATTTTTTCACCAGTATTTTTTCCGTCGCTTTTTTGCTTAAAACTTCCTGTTTTCCTTCGATTTCGATGGTTACGGATCTATCAAAGCTTTCAATTTTAATAATTTTGATTTTTTTATTCAGAAGTAAATTTCTTTCCGTAAGGTAATTTAAAAAAGCATCATCCGAAAGTGTAACCGATGCAAACACAACCGTTTCTCCAACCTCGCAGTTGCTTAGCTTTTGCAGATCCTGTGCAATAATATTTCCGTCTTTATCAGGAATGGGTTCTCCATGAGGATCGAATTTCGGATAATCCAGAATTTCATCCATTTTGTCAAAGAAAACAGTAGAGTGGACGTGTTCCAGTTGTTCTGCGATCTCATGAACATTTTCCCAGCCAAAATTCATTTTTTTCACCAGAAACATTTCTGTAAGGCGGTGTTTTCTTACGACCAAAGAAGCTTCACGACGACCTTTATCCGTGACAATCAAAGGTTTGTAAGTTTCGTAAATTACCCAGCTTTTGTCTGCAAATTTCTTCATCATGTTGTTAACGCTTGGCATTTTTACGTTCAGAAATTTGCTCAGTTCGTTAATCGTCACTTTTCCCTCATGGTCAACCAGATGAAACAAAGCTTTCAGATAATTCTCTTCTGTTAATGTATTTTTCAAAATGTTAGATGATATTCTGTACAAATCTAACAAAATATTATGAATAAATTAGGCACTTTCGGCGAACTTTTTTAATTTTACTCTATGAAATTTTCATTCAAAAACGACTATTCAGAAGGTTGTCATCCCAATATTTTAAAAGCTCTTACAGAGCATAATCTCGATCAGCAAGCCGGTTACGGAGAAGACCTGTATTCTTTAGAAGCAAAAGCACTGATAAAAGAAAAAATCGCCAGTCTGGATTCTGAGATCTATTTTGTTTCGGGCGGAACGCAGGCAAATCTTATCGTTATTTCTTCGGTTTTAAGACCTTATCAATGTGCAGTTTCTGCATCGACAGGACATATTCTTAACAATGAGACCGGAGCAATTGAAGCAACGGGACATAAAATTCTGAGCATTGAAAAAGCAGACGGAAAATTAACTCCGGAAGACATTATTCCGGTTCTGGAAAATCATAAAAATATTCCGCATCAGGTAATGCCAAAAATGGTTTACATCTCGAATTCTACGGAGCTGGGAACGATTTATACCCTAAAAGAATTGGAAGAACTTTCTACATTCTGTAAAGAAAAAGGTCTTTATCTGTTCATGGATGGCGCAAGAATGGGACATGGTTTAACCTCCGAAATCAGCGATCTTACGCTGGAAAAAGTGGCAGAACTGACTGACGTTTTTTATCTCGGAGGAACCAAAAACGGAGCTTTAATCGGGGAAGCCATCGTAATCAATAACAAGGAGCTGCAACAGGATTTCGCCTTTAATATCAAACAAAAAGGAGCATTACTTGCCAAAGGAAGACTTTTGGGAATTCAGTTTCTGGAACTGATGAAAAATGATCTGTACTTTGATCTGGCAAAACACGCCAATTCGCAGGCGATGAAGATGAAAAATGCAATGAAAGAAAGGGGAGTGCAGTTTTTATCTGATACATACACCAATCAGATTTTCCCGATTCTGAGCCATGATTTAATTGAAAAACTATCCGAAAAGTTTGAATTTTATGTCTGGAAGAAAATCGATGAACATTTTTTTGCTGTCCGACTCATCACTTCTTGGAATACAAATGATGAAGCCGTAAACAGTTTTATTGAAATTATTAACAAAGAATTATAAAAAAATGCAACCGCTTTTGGTTGCATTTATATTTTACTGTCTTTTATTGTAGAGCCTTTGTAGCCGTACTGCAATCAGCCGTTTTAAGATTTCTTCCGCCTTCATATTTTATCTTTTTCTCGTTGGCATATTTTGTTCCGGTTTCGGCATCACGTTCGCCGATTCCTTCCATTAAGCCGTCTTTGGTTTGTATAAAATAGATATCGTTTTTATTTCCTGAAACCCCTTCAGAAGCAAATTCATACGTCAGTTTAAGCGTATCTCCAGATTTAATTCCGCTTAAAGTACCTTTATTGCTGTCTTTTTCGCTGTTTTTGGTTGCCATTTTTCCGGTGATGGTTCCCAGATTATCGTCAATGCTTACAAAAACGGTATCTTTTCCGGTAACTCCCATGTAACAGAATGATTTTGCACCCAGTGTATCCGTAATCTTTTCTGTTGTCGAAGCAGTATCCACAGAAACTTCATTAGCAGCCGGAGCTTGCGGTTTTTTGTTGCAGTTAAACAATACAACCAGTGAGCTTAATAAAAGTAATTTTTTCATAACCTTATTATTTATAGTCAAATTTTTTCGATCTTACTAAAATACTAATTTATGATGACAATTGAATTTTGTTAAGATAATGATTTATTGTTAAATTTTGTATAAATTAAAAAACATACAGTTTTATCAAATAATAAAAACTAGTCATTTAAACCTTTTCCGTTAAGAATTTCAGAGATATACTTTTCAATTCTGGATATTCTGGTTTTTGACTGTTTCGCTGAGGAAAAATAGAGTAGATACGCACGTTGTCTTCCGGGAGTTAACGCTTCAAAAGCTTTCTGAAGTTCCGTATTCTCACTCAATTTTTGAGCAAATTCTTCCGGTATGTTGAATTCATGTGTTTTTTTCATTTCAACTTTCGCTCCGGATTCTTCAATTTCCACCGCTTCAAATATGTAATCGCTTAAAAGATTCTCTAAATCAATGATCTGTTGCAGATTTGTAAAACGAATCTGTCTTGTTGCCTGTATATTTTCTGTCTGCCGAATCAAAATATTTTCAGAATCCTTCATCAAGGCGCCTTTGAAAAAGAGGAGTGCGCAATATTCTTTAAAACCATGAATCAGGAAAATATTTTTCCCTTCGTATGTATAACACGGACAGCCCCATTTTAAATCTTCTGTAAGCTCAGTTTTCAATGCAATTGTCCTTAATTTTTCAAATTCTGTCTGCCATTGTCCGGTTTTATTAAAAAAGAAATCAACTTTTGGATTCATAATATTTTCATTTACAACTGATTATAATATTTTCTGTTTATGGTAAAATCAAATTTATTCATTTTTCGTATTGCCACTTAAAATTTATAGAAATTATTTCATAAATATTTTAAGCTAAATCATTACTTGAATCAAAGCTGCTTATTAATGCAGACAGATTATATAAAATGTAAAATTAATCATAAGATAGAAGCGAAGCTTTTTAAGCGCATATATGGTCTTATAAATTAAATAAATAGCATAGGTAGAGCCTTGTTTTGCAGGGCTTTAAAACGCTTAAATAACTATGGATAAAATATTTAGCAAAATTAAAAAAAACGACATAAATACTCTATTTAGTCATAAATAAAAAATCCTATAATTTATATTATGTTAAATAAAGTGTATTTTAAGAATTCCTTGATTTTCAAAACCGGAATATTTTCATCAGCAGAATTCTTTCAGATGAGCATGCTTAATTGTTTATTGAAACTTTCATTTATAATCTCTAACAAATTCAAAACTTTATTTTTCTACTTCAAATATTCTTCAGCGATTTTAATTTTATGAATGGTTACCGACTCTATCAAAATATTTTTTAAAGGAACTTATCCACAACTGCCCTAAAACTTAGGATTCTCCGGCAAACATTCGTATTTTTACGTTTTAATTTTTTATATGTCGATTTTTTCAGAAAATATCAGACTTTTACGCGCCAAATTAGGAAAAACCCAACGCGAATTGTCTCAAAAAATACAGATTACAGCTTCCAGATACAGTTCTTATGAAAACGGAAAATCTAAACCTCCGGTTGATGTCTTAATTAAAATTTCAAGAATTTTTAATGTCAGTATTGATCTTTTGCTGTCGGTAGATTTAACGAAGCATGCTCTTGAAGATATGCTGAAACTTCCTGATAACCGTATTGTTCTGCCTGTAATGGTAGATCAGAACGGCGACGAAAGCATTGAAATTGTCTCTCAGAAAGCTTCTATGGGTTATTTAACGGGTTACAGCGATCCGGATTATATTGAAAGCCTTCAGAGAATTTCTCTTCCTTTTCTGAAAAACGGAAAATTTCGTGCATTTCCTGCGGATGGAGATTCTATGCCGCCCTTTAAGAACGGCTCATACATCATCGGAAAATATATGGAAGGTCTTAATGATCTCAAATCCGGTAACACCTACGTTTTCATCACTTTAAATGACGGAATTACTTACAAACGTCTGAAATCTAAAAATGAAAATTCTTTAACGGTTGCCGCAGATAATACATTTTATGAGCCTTACGAAATTCCTTTAAATGAGGTAGTTGAAGTTTGGCAATATGCAACAGGAATTTTTCCTGAGGATTTTTAAGGAAAACAAACTCAATCAATTTATTTATTCTCTTGATTGAGTTTCTGTACTACTCCATTTTTAGAAATTTTCAAATGACTTTCGTAGAATATTATGTTAAATTACTCTACGGAAATTATTGTCTATTTTCTGATCAGAATAATTGGATTTTTTACAAATTTTAATCCATATTTCTATATCATAAAAAACACCACCCTTTTACAAGAGTGGCATATACCTAATTTTAAAGCAGAATTTAAATATATAAAAGAATGAATAAAACTTTTAGTGATAATTATTTCCTAAATTCTATAAATGATAAAGTTTTGTATTTTATACATCACTAATGTATGAATAATTTTAATAG
>NZ_QEHP01000028.1:0-55625 GCF_003094695.1 Chryseobacterium sp. HMWF035
ACATACAGTTTTATATAAATCATTAATTGAAAAAATATAGTATGCATTGTTAATCATAAAAGATAATTTTTTAAAAATTAATTCTGTGCCCTATAAAAACAATTTATAAGTTTTTAAAACCATGTTTTACAATTACTTAAATTATACCTGCTCAAATAAACGTATCATCATAGTATTGTTTTTTTTCTGTTTTCACATCCTGTTTTCACAAAAAGGAATAGTGCCAAAACAAAATAAAAATGATTCTCTGAAAAAGTATTCTGTAGATGTTCTTATACAAAAATGTTATTCGGATATTAATCCAAAAATCTACTGCGACGAAATGTTCAGCAGGAAATTATCTGATGCGGAAAAAACTAAATGCTATAATATTTTCGCATTAAAGTACTGTTTTGAAGTAATCAATGATCATGAAAAGACAATACAATATCTCAATCTCTCCAATGTATATGCAAAAAAACTGGCAATGTTACCTTTGAAAGAGCCAATCTGAATATCATCGCAATTATATACGCATTAGAAAACAAACATGAAGATGCGCTAAAATTTCTGGAAAAAAGAAATAAATTAAAGTCCCTTGAGAAAACAGATGAGTTACAGGAACTACTTTCTGGTGGGGATGACGAAATTATTTATGCCCTGTTAGGATATTTTGGCAGATCTGTGAAAGGGTACCTCGATGCCACTAAGAAAATAGACGATTATCTAGCTACCCACGATGAAATTTCTGCAGAAAAAAAGTATCAGTTAATTTTTTATAAATGCCTTAAATACAAAAACATTTTCCTGAATTATAGTTACGAAAAAAAACTAGATTCAGCAGGAATTTATTTGAATAAAATAAAAACATCATCACTCTTACCAAAGGACAAAGTCGATATAATCTCTAGTAATGAAGCAAATTATTTAATTTTATCGGGAAGATTAGATGAAGCAATACAGAAAGCGAAAAAAGACAAAAATGACTATAAAAATGATAAAGCCAGAGTATTTTATAATCTGTATTATCTCGCAAGAGCTTATCAGTTAAAGGGGAATTATAAAGAATCTTCAAAATATTGCGAACAAGGGTTAAATAATATCTTTGTAAACATTGACTTTATAAATATTGAGTTGGAATTATACCGAATAGCAATGGAAAATGCTGATAAATCAGGTGATAACAGCAACTATTTAAAATATTCAAAGCTCTATCAGGAAAAAAGCAAAAAAATCAATTACAATTCAAAGGCAGATTTCATTGCCAAACTCTATAATTTAGACCAAATACAACCCCTTAAATATGAATTGAATAACTCTAAACATTTCATGACTTATCTATGGCTGATTATACTATTCCTATTACTATTCACAGCATATCTCATCAACCGTTTCTTTACATTAAGAAAGTATAAAAAAAGATTTATAGAAATTAATGCCCGGTTAGAAAAGAAAGAAAAAGAAGTAGCTTTATCTCCCAAAAAGGCTGAAGAAGTAATTAAAACAGATAAGAACATCTTATCCCTGAAAAAAGAAAATGAAATTTTAGATAAGCTAAATAAGTTTGAAAAAAAGCAACAATTTTTATCATCCACCCTATCACTGAGCTCTTTGGCTTCCAGCATGAATGTTAATTATAATTATCTTACCCTTACAATTAAAAAATATAAAAAAAATAATTTTAATGGCTATATCAACCAATTAAGAATCGACTACATCATTTTGAAGCTGAAACAAAACCCCGAATATCTTAATTACAAAATAAGTTATCTTGCCGAAGAATGCGGTTTTTCTTCTCATACTGTTTTTACCAGAATATTCATAGAAAAAACAGGTATTCCTCCTTCTAAATTTATTGAATATGTAAAAAAAGAAAATACGAAAGTAAATATTTAGAACGCCACTCTGGATTACTCCTGACTTCCGCACTTTTTTTCAGTTTTTGAAAAAAAGTGCGGAAGTCAGGAAAAAATACCCGTGAAATTCCCAACTTTGAGGTCTGACTCCTGTTTTTTATACTGATCCACAAACTTTTACAGCAAAAAATAAAGAAAATCTGAACTTAGATTTGGTATAAAATAAAAAAGTACACTTTTGAAAAGTGTACTTTTATTGGGTGAATGATGGGTCTCGAACCCACGACCTTCGGAACCACAATCCGACGCTCTAACCAACTGAGCTACAATCACCGTTTTGTGAGTGCAAATATAGGAAAGATTTTTTAATTACCAAACAATTCCGTCAAAATTTTTCAAAGCAATTAATTTTTCAGACGTAAATCCCTCTGCATAAGCTACTCCCGATAGTCTTCCCAAATCCATTGCGCGATAAGTTAAGCTGTCTAAAAAGTTTTTTGAAGTAATCGGGGTTTCAGGTTCCTTAGAATCCGGATCATAAAACTGAGTTTTAAATGCTTTGCATGCCGCAATTTTTGCATCCAAAAATTCAGAAATATCAATAACGAATTCAGGCTCTACATTTTTCCATTGCATATAGTTAAAAATATGCTTTGGTCTCCACGCTTCCTGAATCTCCCCTTCCAAAACCGTTTCAATTTTTCTTAATCCAGACAAAAAGCACGCATCCGATACTAATTTCGCTCCTTTTGCATGATCTGGATGTCTATCATCAATTGTATTCGCAAAGACGATTTCCGGCCTGTATTTGCGGACCATTTTTACGATCCTCATCTGATAGTCCTCGGAATTTTCTAAAAACCCGTCTCTCATATCGAGATTTTCTCTTATAGAAACACCTAAAATTCTTGCAGCATCATTTGCTTCCGCCTTTCTGGTTTCTTCTGTTCCTCTCGTTCCGAGTTCCCCTCTCGTAAGATCAACGATAACGCAGGTCTTCCCTTCTGAAACCAATTTGGCTATCGTTCCTCCGCATCCCAGTTCTACATCATCAGGATGCGCTCCAAAAGCTAATATATCTGTTTTCATACAATCAAAGATAGGATTAAAATAAAAACTTCCCAAACATTACGAATGGGAAGTTTCATTATTTATAATTTAAAGTTTAAATTATTTGTTGATTTCTGCATTCAACTTTACTGCATCCTGATAGGTTGGATCCAACTGTACAGATTTTGCAATATAGTCTTTTGCTTTCGCTACATCAGAATCCTTAGACATATATGCCACAGCAAAGTAAGCATAAGCTAAAGTCTGCTTATTAGCTTCCTGCTCTGCAGGTTTTACCGTACTGATGAATTTCTCATACGCCATTTTAGCCGCATCATTATTTCCAGCCTGCTGATAAGAATATCCTAAGCTGTAGTAACCCGGAGCCCAATCTGGTAAAAGCGCATTCATTTTCTGCCATGTAGCTATAGCACCATTCCAGTTCTTTGCATCCTGATAAGCAGTCGCAAGTTTGAATAAAGAATCTGAGTCCTGAGCATTTGCAGCCACTTTCTGCTTTAATCCTTCAATCGTAGGATTTGTAGGTCCTGCATCAATATCAGCCTGAGAAGCTCCTCCTCCTGCGATTTTCACCAATTCCATATCCCACTTCAAGGTTTCATCTTTAGCCGCTTTTGCGATGGCAATTTTCTGCTGTGCTTCAGTAGTTAAAGCTGTTTTTTTAGCAGCATCTGTTTCAGTTTTAGCCAAACCTGCTGCAATTAGCCCCTGTAAACCTTGGTCTGCAGGCTGCACTCTTGATTTATCAGCCTGAGAAACAAAGCTATCCATATTTTGTTTTGCTTCAGTATATTTTCCGTCAGCATACAATTGGTAAGCTCTCAGCTTAAATTTAATAGGATCATTAATCTTATCAAAAATCTTATCTAAAACCTGCTTGGAATTTGCATAATCTTCATTGGTAAAATAAAGCTTAGCAATTTCTAATTGAGTATATGGATCTTCATCGGCATATTTTGTATAATTGATCAAATCCTGAGTCGCTTTCGCATTTTGCTGATATCTGATATCATAAGCTGCAAGAGCTTTATACGCCGGAGCATAAGATGGATCTGTGGCAATTGCCTTATCTATACTTGTTTTAGCCTGTTGCCACTGTTGTGCAGCCATCCATAAAGTCCCGATTCTTGTATAAACCGATGCTTTATTTTTAGCTAAAGGAAGCGCTTTGTCATAAGCAGACATTGCATCTCCGGGCATTCTTTTTAATCTGTAAGCATCCCCTAAAGTATAATAGTAATGAGCCGGAACACCTTTTTTCTCTGCTCTTTCAATTGCTTTATTCAAATACTGAATAGCCAAATCCGGAGAGTTATTTTTCTCAAATAAAGTTAAAGCTTCTGCCGCTCTGAAAAGAACTTCTGCATCTTTTTCTTTTGAATCGGTAACGATTTTCTGAATTTCCGCAATAGCACCCTTATCTCCTTTACCCAGTTTTACAGTTGCCAAACCTAATTTATTTAAATAGCTTTTGCCATCTGCTGCAAGACCTTTGTTAAAACTATCAGTTGCTGCCGCATAATCAGGCTCACCCTGCTTCAGATACGTATTTCCTAAATAGAAATAATTTTCTGCAGTAGGCGCCGAAGCGATCATGTTCGTAAAATTAGTTTTTGCCTGAGCATATTTATCACTGTCTATACTGTTGATACCATCCTGTACAGTTTGTGCAACGGCAAAGTTGGTAAAAAACACTACAGCCGCTCCAAAGGCAAGCTTCTTTACATTCATATTCATTATATCTTTCATTTTATATTTTCTAATCTAAATTTCGATTTAAGTAATACACAATTTTCAGACCAAAATAATACATTTATTTTGGTTAAAGGATTAATTTAATACTTTTTAACGCATTTGAACTTCTCTTCTGTAAAGATTGTATGGTTGCAATCCCTCTTTCTGAACGATCATCTGCCCAAGCTGGGTGCACGAATACCTTATAAAACCATTGGCAATATTGAAGTTTCCTTCGTTTGTTAAAAAATACAAAACTCTTGTAAAGGGATAATTCATATTGCGGAGGTTTTCAAAATCTGTATTGTAAAGTTTTCCTTTGTCTTCCACAGGAAGAATTTTTACCATATTTCTCAACTGTTCAGACTCTTTATCATAAGAACGGCTGAATGTATTAAGACCGATAACCCCTATTTTACCGGGGTATTTATTGAGTTCTTCAATAATATTCTTGCTTCCCGGAATAACTGAAAACTTTAAATCTTTCGGCTGTTTTTTAAGTCTCTGAGCCACAAAATTCAGATTGCTGGAATTGGCTCCGTCGAAAATAAATTCTTTATTATCCGACTGCAATCCTTTCTGAATTTCCTCCATAGTAATACTTTCTTTTGGAGAATCTTTCGGAACAATAAAAATAACAGCATCTGCAGCGAATTTTGCAGGTAAAAACTTCAGTTCTACCTGTTCTTCGTATGTCTTAATTTCTTCCGGCGTAAGATCTCTGGACATTACTACGATTCTTGTTTTATTGTTTAATAAATCAATGAATCCGAGATCTTCTTTTTTCGTAGCGACTTTGATCTTTGTTTCGGGATAATTAATCATATATCCTTCTGCTAAAGCTTCCGTAACACTTTTAAAAGATTCATCCGTAAGAATCGTCATTTCTCCTTTATGGTAAGATGGAGATTTTTCTTCTTTTTTACAACCAACTGCTATTATGCTAATGAAAAACAGCATTAGAAGCTTAACACTATTCTTCATTTCCTGAATTTTTAATTTTTGTAACCGCTCTGTAAATTCTGAAAATTCCATACAAAATAAGAAGTCCGCCCAGTGCATAGGCAACTCCGGGTTCCAGAACTGTGAAGAAAAACCTGTAGTACATTACTACGATTCCCAGAACGATATAAAATAATCCCGTAACGAGGGATAACCAATTGAACATCATATAACAAAAATACCAAAAAAAATAAAAAGAGAAGCAAATGCTTCTCTTTTTTAATTATTATTTAAAGATAAATCTTATCCTTCAAAATTCATTGTTAAAGGTAATCTGAATCTATAACGCACAGATTGTCCGTTAATTTTAGCAGGAGTCCATTTATTTTTAATAGACTTGATGGTTCTGATTGCTTCAGCATTGAAGTCAGAGTTTCCACCGCTAGCTTTAACGTCTGTAATACTTCCGTCTCTTTCTACAACGAAAGTGATTTCAGTTTTTACTGTACCTTCATCTCCGTTCATCGCTGAACCATCGAAGTTACTGGATACTTTATTTCTGAAAGCATTAATACCTCCAGGGAATTCAGCAGTCTGCTCAACTTCTGTATAAACCTGAGTATCACTTACCTGGGGCTTTACTTCTGCTGTAGATGCCTTTGTACCTGTTGATGGTGGCGGTGGCGGCGGAGTGTAAGCCGGAGCTTTTACCCCTTCCTGATTTACCAGACCGGTTGTTGTTTCTAACTGCTTAGAAATTGGCGGTGGTGGTGTTTCAATTTTCGGAGCCTTTACAGGCTCAGGAACCACGTTCTGAATAATTTCAATTTTCTCTTCCTCTTTTGGTGGAGGTGGTGGAGGTGGTTCTTCTTCTTTTGGCTGCTCAATAACTTTATCTTCTTGAAGAATTTCTACCAAATCTGCTTTAACTTCTTGTTTTTCAGGTTCAGTAAGTCTCTTAATGGTAAGATAGATAAATGGAGACAAAGCCGCAATAAGGAATAATGCTGTTCCAACGATGAAAGATTTTGTCAGAAGTTTTGGGTACTGATGTCTTAAATCGTATGCACCATATTCCTTGTTTCTATTTTCAAATACAATCTCATCTAAGGTAAGATTAGGATCGTATACATTTTCGTTTGCCATAGATTTACAATTTTATGGTTTAAATTACTTAGTAGCCGGAGCTGCTGCAGCACCAGAGTTACCCACTTTTCTATCGTAAATAGCTTTTTCCCAAGGTTTAAGATCAGTAACACCGTACTGCTCACTCTTAGTAATTGCCATTTCGTCCAGGATATCTACGAAGTTTTTATATACAGCATCGTCAGTTGGCTTAATAATAACTGTAAATTTAGTTTTATCAGCCGCATTTGCTTTTGCCTGCTCAATTACTTTTCGGATTCCCTCTCTATCGAAAGTAGTTTCATTAAGATTCTGATCTGTTAAAGACGTATTGTCCTGCTGATGCCAGAAGATCTTATTGTTTTTACCTAATAATAAAGATATAGAGTTCGAAAGTTTAATTTCTGTTGGAGGTGGTTTTTTTGTTTCATCCTTCGGTTTTGCCGGAAGACCCAAATCCATTACATTCGGTTTAGAGAATGTGGTTGTGAACATAAAGAAGGTAATCAATAGAAAACCCAAGTCCACCATCGGAGTCATATCGACTCTGGTACTCTGTTTCTTGGAACGTACCTTGCCGCCTTTGGCGCCCTTTTCCTGTACTTGTACTTCTGCCATTTCTAAATGATATTATTCATTAGGTTTACCTTCTTGTGATGTAATCAACCAAAATTTAAGAAAATCGATATCTCTTAAACCCTCGAATAAGCTTTTAACTTTCGGATATTCTGTTGTAACGTCTCCTTTGATTGCTAATTTGTAATCAGGATTTACGTTCAAACTTTCTTTTACCCAGTCTACTAACTGCTTATTCGTACTATCCATAGGAATCCCTGTAGGACTCTTGAAATTCTTCTGCTCGTCATCTGGCAAATCAAGATAGCTTTTAAGCTGGTTCATCGGAACCCCAATTGCTTGTACTTTCTGGAATGCAGCTTTTTCATTATTGTCAAAAGTAACTCCGTACTTTTTTCCCATATTGTCTAAAAGCTGTAGTCTCTCTGATGCATTTTCTACAGGCTGGAAATAAAATTTTCCGTCCGGAGTAGCGTTGATGGTCATCAAACTTGCATCAGGAAGTAACTTCTCTGATATTGAAGATGGCGGTTTAATCTGCTCCACATCAGGTTTTTTAAACTGAGTGGTCAAGATAAAGAATGTAAGCAGTAGGAACGCAACGTCACACATTGCCGTCATATCCGTCACTACTCCATGTCTTTTTGGTTTGACTCTCGCCATTATTATTAATGATTTTTAATTAAACTTCTTTTTACTTACTGCAAATTCCTTGCTACAATTCTTAGTTGAATTCAGCGAAAGACTGTTGGATGCTCATTGCGATCTCGTCGATCTTATAAGTTAATCCGTCGATTTTAGAAGTAAAGAAGTTATAAAGGATGATAGCGATTGCTGAAGTACCAATACCTAAAGCTGTGTTAATCAAGGCTTCAGAGATACCTGTAGAAAGTGCAGCAGCATCCGGAGTACCCCCTCCTGAACCTAATGCGAAGAACGCCTTGATCATCCCGATTACCGTACCTAAAAGTGCTACTAACGTTGCAACAGTACCTAAAGTAGAAAGGATCATCATGTTTTTCTCAAGCATTGGCATTTCAAGAGTAGTAGCTTCTTCGATTGCTTTGTTAAGCGCTACCATTTTTTGCTCTTTGTTAAGCGTTGTATCGTGAGATAAAGCTTTGTAAGTAGTAAGACCTTCTTTTACTACGTTACCAACAGAACCTTGCTGTCTGTCGCACTCTTCTAAAGCTTCATCAATTTTGTTTTGGTTTAGTAAGCTTCTTACCTGTACAACGAAGTTGTCTAAGTTTCCTTTTCCGGCAGCTTTGCTAAGAACGAAATATCTTTCAAAAGAGAAAACGATTACCGTGATCATGAAAGTAATCAAGATTGGTACAATAACCCCTCCTTTGTAGATAATCCCTAAGAACGATTCTGGGTGAATGTCTTTCCCCTCCTTGTCAGCAAAAGCAACAGATGCTCCTCCTAATTCATTAGCATCTTTAAAGTTTCCTGGGTTACCTAGAACGAATAAATAAATACAAACTCCTATTGCAAAGATAATAGGAATAATTACAGCTGGGTTTAAACCTCCCGACTTTCTAGCAATTACTTGCTCATCATTTTTTGAAACATTCATTTCCATATTTAACTAAATTATATTGTTTTAAAATTTTACAAGGTGTAAATTAAAGGCAAAAATAATTAAAATGCAAGAGTCTTAAATAAACATTTGCCATTTTTTTGATAAAGAAATTTTAATACACTTTCGATATTACAATTATTTTCTCTTTTTTTGGTAATATTTTTCAATTTTAACATTTACGTTAAAAAATCAAAAAATTTAAGCCTTCATTTTTTTTAATTTGCCAATGTTAATTTTTTTTTAAATTACTATATTCACAATTCTGTGAGGCACTACAATGATTTTCGTCGGGGTCTTCCCTTCCAGAATCTGCATCATTTTTTCGTCTTTAAGTACCACTTCCTCCACTTCTTTAGGTGAAAGCTGTGCGGAAAGTGAAATTTTAAACTTCATTCTTCCGTTAACGCTTACCGGATACAAAATCTCATCTTCCACTAAGTAATCCTCGTTCAATACAGGGAATTTTTCAAATTCTATAGAATCCTGATGCCCCAATAAACTCCAAAGCTCTTCACAGATGTGAGGTGCATACGGAGAAATGATAACGGCTAAAGGTTCTAAAATATTGCGTTTGTTGCATTTTATTTTTTGCAATTCGTTTACAGCGATCATAAAAGAAGATACAGACGTATTGAAAGAGAAGTTTTCAATATCGTAAACCACCTTCTTTATTAAGGTATGTAAAACTTTGTATTCTGTTTTGGTTGGCTCTTCATCGGAAACCGAGAAAGTATCTCCGTCAAAATATAAATTCCAGAACTTTTTAAGGAAACCGTAGACTCCACTCAGGCCTTGCGTGTTCCAAGGCTTGGATTGTTCCAACGGGCCTAAGAACATTTCATACAATCTTAAACCGTCTGCTCCGTATTCTTCACAGATGTCATCCGGATTTACCACATTGTATTTTGATTTGGACATTTTTTCTACTTCACGACCTGTGATGTATTTTCCGTCTTCTAAAATAAATTCCGCATCTGCGTAATCCGGTCTCCAAGCTTTAAACGCTTCAGTATCCAGTTCATCAGAAGTTCCTTTTAATAATGATACATCAACGTGGATTGCCTGAGTTGTATAATCTTTTGCTAAATTTTTAGAAACATATTGATTAGTTCCGTCAACTCTATAAACAAAAGCACTCATCCCCAAAATCATTCCTTGATTAATCAGCTTTTGGAAAGGCTCATCCTGATTAATATATCCTCTGTCTTTTAATAACATGTTCCAGAAACGGGAATATAATAAATGTCCTGTTGCGTGTTCGCTTCCTCCGATGTACAAATCCACCTGTCCCCAATAATCTGAAAGTTCTTTTTTAGCAAAAACCTCATCATTTTTCGGATCCATATATCTTAGGAAATACCATGAACTTCCCGCCCAACCCGGCATTGTGGATAATTCTAAAGGGAAAACCGTTTTTTCATCAATTAAATTGGTATCGACTACTTTTTGGTTGGCTTCATCCCACGCAAACGTTTTCGCATTTCCTAAAGGTGGATCTCCGTCTTCAGTCGGCAAATACTTTTCAACTTCAGGAAGTTCCAAAGGCAAAGCGGAAGTCGGCAATGTATAAGGCATTCCATCCTTATAATAGATAGGAACCGGTTCTCCCCAATATCTTTGTCTTGAGAAAATCGCATCACGCTGTCTGTAGTTCGTTGTTCCGTGTCCGATTCCTTTTTTCTCAATAGCAGAAATAATCAATGCTTTTGCATTGTTATAATTTAATCCATTTAAGAAATCAGAATTTACACAAACCGAATCTTTAGAATCGAAAGAAGCTTCCTGAACATCTTCGTCCGTTTCCACTACTTTTTTAATTTCTAAGTTAAATTTCTTTGCAAATCTGTGATCGCGCTCGTCATGTGCAGGAACCGCCATTACAGCACCCGTTCCGTAACCCATCAAAACATAATCTGAAATATAGATCGGCATTTTTTCCCCACTGAAAGGATTTAAAGCATAACTTCCCGTGAAAGCACCTGAAACATTTTTCACGTCAGCCATTCTGTCACGTTCCGTTTTCTTGGACGTTTCTTCAATATAAGAATCTACCTCAGCTTTTTGCTCTGCGGTTGTGATGGTTTCCACCAAAGGATTTTCGGGAGCCAGAACCATAAAAGTCGCTCCGAAAATAGTATCCGGTCTTGTTGTAAACACTTCAACGATCTCGTCATGTCCTTCCACATTGAATCTCACCTGCGCTCCCTGAGATTTTCCGATCCAGTATTCCTGAGAATCTTTCAAAGGTTGTGGCCAGTCCAGAGTTTTTAATCCCTGCAATAATCTTTCAGAGTACGCAGAAATCCTCATGCTCCACTGCATCATTTTCTTTTGGAAAACAGGAAAACCTCCTCTTTCGGATTTTCCGTCTTTTACCTCATCATTTGCCAGAACGGTTCCCAAAGCAGGACACCAGTTTACAGTGGTTTCCGCTCTGTAAGCCAAACGGTAATTTAATAAAATGTCTTCTTTATCAATTTCTGAAGCTTCTTTCCATTCTTCCGCCGTGAAATTTAATTCATCGTTCTGATTGGCATTTAACCCTTCCGTTCCTTTTTCTTCAAAACGTTTAACCAAAGATGAAATAGGCTCCGCTTTATCAGTATCTTTATTATACCACGAATGGAACAGCTCAATAAAAATCCACTGTGTCCATTTATAATAAGAAGCATCGGAAGTTCTTACTTCTCTGCTCCAGTCGAAAGAAAAGCCAATTTTTCTTAACTGCTCTTCGTATCTTGTAATGTTTTGCTCTGTCGTAATCGCAGGATGCTGCCCTGTCTGAATCGCGTACTGTTCAGCAGGAAGCCCGAAGCTGTCGTAACCAACCGGATGGAGAACATTAAAACCCTGATGTCTTTTGTACCTCGCGTAAATGTCGGATGCGATATATCCAAGCGGATGACCTACGTGAAGTCCTGCTCCCGATGGATACGGAAACATATCGAGAACATAAAATTTAGGTTTGTCTGTGTTGTCGGAAGTTTTATACGTTTGATTATCTTCCCAGTACTTCTGCCACTTTTTTTCTATCTGCTGATGATCGTAAAACACTTTTTTATAGATATTAGATGTTAAGATATTAGATGCCGGATTCTTTTAAATTCCTTTTCTAATTTTCACAAAAATAATGATTTTAAAAGAAATGGAAATTTAAATTTGACGAAATAATGCATAAAAAAATCTCATCCGCAGATGAGATTTGTATTTTATATTGATAATTCAGACTATTACTGAGGTATTCTCTTAAATGTATAGGTTTCAGAATGGAATTCGGTAGGATCTGATTTGTCTTCAAACATGATGTTTAAAGCAGTATCGCTGATGCTGATGATTCTTCCCTGATCCGGCTGTACAATTCCCTGATATTTTATCTGAATAGCTTTGCTGTCTTTATCATAAGTATAAGTGAATGTTCTGTCGAAAGTAGGTGTACAGGTTCCCGGGGTTGCACTGTCTCCCATATCTTTTCTTTTTCCTGTATTTCCGGAAACGAACGTCCATCTTGAAGTCTGCTGACAAGTGGTATCAAAAGAAATACCATCCGAAACAGGAACTTCTCCTATTGCAACTACGGTTACTACTTTTTTCACGGGCTGCCAAACTCCTACTAACGGAGCTTCCTGTACCACTTCGTCGTCGTTATTACATCCTGTTGCTACAAATAATGATAAACCTGCAAATAATAATGCTAATTTCTTCATATATCAATTTTTTCAAGCGCTAAAATTATGATTTATTTATATTATTATACAATTTTTTTAAAAAAATATTGTTAAAATTTATTATTTTCTGTGTATCGGCATTCCAAAAGCATTGTTTTTCCTTTATTCAGCAAACATTCATTACCGGAAATATGATCTTTTCTGCGAAAAAAACTATTTTTGTAACAAACAAATGCAAATGCAAGACCTTACGAAAAATAATTTTGATTTTATCCGTGTTCTCCTCGCTTTCATCGTTTTTTTAGGGCATCTTGGAGCTTTAAGCGTTTCTCCGGAACTGAAATTTCTGGAACACAGCCCTATCGAAATTGCCGTTTTCGGTTTTTTTGTGGTGAGCGGATTTCTCATCGCCAGAAGCTATGAGCGTTCTTCCAGTCTTAAAAGCTATGTAAGCAAAAGAATCAGGAGAATTGTTCCCGCTTATTTATTGGTTGTTTTTCTCTGTGCCATTTTACTCAGTCTTGTAAGCACTTATTCATTCAGGGAATATTTTAGTAATACGCAGGTCTACAAATATCTTTTCTGGAATTCCATTTTTTTAAATTTTAAAGCACCGTGGCTTCCCGGAGTTTTCGGAAATCAGGCAGTCAACGGAGCACTTTGGACACTAAAGATAGAAATGTGCTATTATTTTGCTGTTCCGCTGATGTTTTTACTGTTCGGAAAAAACAACAAGTATAGGAACATCAGTTTAATGATCCTGTATTTTCTGTCGCTTGTTTATCTTAATTATTTTGAACATCAGGGAAAAATTTCAATGGCGAAACAGCTTCCGGGAACGCTGTCTTATTTCATACCGGGAATGCTGATTTATTTTAATTTCGACAAATTCATTAAATATAAAAACACACTTTTTATCATTGCCATAGCCACAGTCTGGATCGATTTATTTACAAAAATTCAGCTTTTTTCTCCAATGATGATCGGGATTATCGTCCTGTACATCGCATATTCCTTTAAGTTTTTAAATAATTTCGGGAAATACGGTGATTTTACCTACGGAATTTATATCTTCCACTTCCCGATCATCAGAACTTTTACCACACTGGGATTATTTAAAGATTATAATCCTTACGTGATGGCTTTTGCATGCATGATGGTGGTTATTGCCGTTGGAATAAGCTCATGGCATTTTTATGAGAAAAAATTTTTATAAAACACAAGATGAAAGAATTAGTTTCGATAATCACCCCCTCCTACAATTCGGCGGAATTTATAGAGGAAACCATACAGTCTGTACTCAGCCAGACGTATGAAAACTGGGAATGGCTGATCTCGGACGACCGTTCCAAAGATGATACGGTTGAGCTGATCCGAAAGTACAATGATCCCAGAATAAAATTACACGTTCTTGAAAAAAACGGCGGCGCAGGAAATGCCCGAAATAAAAGCCTCGAAAGAGCGGAAGGTCGTTACATCGCCTTTCTGGATTCCGATGATTTCTGGTATCCGGAATATCTTGACGAGATGATCGGGTTTATGGATAAAAACAATGCAGAATTGGTGTACTGCAATTATTCCAGATGTGATGAATATACGATGGAGCCGGTTCTAAAAGATTTTGAAGCCGATACAATCGTCACCTTTTCCAACCTGCTTAAAACCTGCAGACTGGCTCCGGTTTCTACGATGTACGATACCAAAAGAGTGGGAAAATTCTTCTTCCCAGTGAAAAGCAAGCGCGAAGATCATGTAATGTGGCTGAATCTTCTGAAAAAAATTCCCAAAGGCTTTCCGCTGAATAAAACACTTGCTAAATACAGGATGCGCGAAAACAGCGTTTCCAGAAAGAAAAAAAACATCATCAGAGATCAATATCTGGTGTACAAAGACTTCATGGGATTTTCTACGGTTAAATCTTTATACTATACCGCAAACTGGGCATTCAACGGATTTTTAAAATATTCGAAAATTTTTAATTAATTTTATTGAATGGAATATTCAAAAGAGTTCAAAACTGCTCTGAGCAATTTTTCTTCTGTAGAAAAAGACCGCCTGATTTTCAGATTATTAAAAAAAGATAAACTTTTATCTAAAAAACTATACTTCGAACTTATTGATCCTGAAACCACAGACAATAAAAGAGATGCGATGGAGGAAATTGTTTCCGAAAAAGTTTTACTGGCATCAAAATACATCAGCAATCAGAAATATTTCCTCGGAATTATCCGTAAAATAAGCAGTGAAATTACTGAACACGTAAAAGTAACGACCGATAAATTCGGAGAAGTTTCTCTTAATTTATTGTTGATTAATAAGATTTTAGAATACAATGAAGATCTGAGCCGACAAAGATTCGATAATGTTTATAAACTGTATCTCTACATCATTAATAAAGTGGTGAAAGCTTTGCTTTTAACCAAAAAACTGGATGTCGATTACTGGATGGAAATTGATGAGCATCTGGATAATTTAAAAGATAAAATCCTTGAGAATACATATTTATCAAAGCTTTTCATTAACAACGGGATCGATTTTAACTGGCTGACCTGCGATAAGATTCCTGAAAATTTTGATCAGATCATCAAAGACATTAAAAATCAGGGATTTTTACGATAAGATTTTCTGTAAGATCAGTTCCGTAGAATTGGGTTTTTCAGAGACAAATTTTTCAGCATTTTCAGACATTGCCTGAAGGGAATCTTCATTATTAATTAAAAACAGAACAAAATCTGCAGCAAGACCTGCATTTTCAAAAGATCTTCCTCCATCCGCCGAAATAAGACCGTCTGCTTCAGGATTTTTTCTGTACTGATTTCCGAAAATTACCGGAACGCCAAAGGTTGCCGCCTCCAGAATATTGTGAAGTCCCGCATCATGAAACCCTCCTCCTACCACCGCAGCATCGGCGTAAGAATACAATTTTGAAAGCAAACCGATGCTGTCGATAATTAAAATATTTGAGTTAAAATCCTCAACAGAATTTTTAATTTCACTGTATAAAATTGCTTCCGGAAAAAGCTGTTTCAAATGAGAAACCCTCTTCAGATAATGCGGAGCAATAATCAGTTTTGCGTACGGACTTCCCTGCGAAACTTCCAGCGCAATTTTTTCTTCCGCCTGCCAAGAACTTCCGAAAACCACGGTTTTATCTTCACCAATAAAATCTTTAATCCAATCTACTCGATTGTCTCGATGTCTCAACTGTTTTACACGGTCAAATCTCGTATCTCCCGTCACCGAAGATTTCGTTAATCCTATGCTTTTTGCCAAAGCAAAAGATATCTGAGTCTGATGAAAAAACCAGTCGATATTTTTCTGAAGCTGCTGTACAAACCATTTTCCATACGATGTAAAAAACGACTGACGATCATAAAACAAAGCTGAAATCACATACGTTTTTGCGCCTTTATTTTTAAGCTCATCAAGAAGATGATACCAGTAATCATACTTCACCGTAAAAAATAGTTGAACATCAAACTGGTCTGTAAATTCTTTTACAGCAGATTTTTTATCAAAAGGAAGATAACAGATCACATCGGCAATATGTTTCTTTTTCACCACGTTTTCATAACCGGATGGAGAAAAGAAGGTGACTAAAATTTTATGATCCGTAAATCTTTCTTTCAACTGTTCCAAAACAGGCAGTCCCTGTTCATATTCTCCAAGACTTGAAGCGTGCATCCAGATCACTTTATCGGATTTTTTTAAACCGGATTTCACCTTTTCTAAAGATTCTTTTCTGCCTTCAACGCCTTTTTTAGTTTTGTCATTGAATAGCGAAAAAACCTTCATCCCGAAGATGAGCAGATGGATAAATATGTTGTAAAAGAAAGCCATATGTATGAGTTTTAAACTTCCGTTCTGTCTTTATCAGTCGAAGGACTGGAAATGACTAAAAATTCCAGATCTTCGTCAGATTCATTAGCAATATAATGTTTAGATTTTGGAGGAATGATAATGCTTTCGCCGTTTTTTACAGACAACCTTTCGCCATCAATAAAAAAGACAGCTTTCCCTTTTAAAGTATAAAAAAACTGTTCTGCGAGATGATGAAAATGCAGTTTTTCTGAAGTTCCGGAAGGCATAACTTCCTGCTTGACGGATAATTGGGCATCATTTTTCAGAATCCAGCTATCGCAGTTGTCTCCCCAAATATAATGTTCGGAATTATTTTTAGACTGTATCATTTAAATTGAGAACTAATCATTAGAACCGTTATTACACTTCCCAGAACAGAAAGAATTGCCGTTGCTATTTTAATTTTCGGCTTTGCGTTCTCATCAAAAGAATATCTGAACATATAGTCCTGACTGTTCAGAAAAATCATCATAATTAAAACATACAGCCACCGGATGAAAATTTTCATGATGAGAAACTGTGCAAATTCATTTTCAGGAGTAATTTTCACCGGAAAATTTGAAGATCCCGGATC
Source organism: Chryseobacterium sp. HMWF035 (assembly GCF_003094695.1). Taxonomy (NCBI): domain Bacteria; kingdom Pseudomonadati; phylum Bacteroidota; class Flavobacteriia; order Flavobacteriales; family Weeksellaceae; genus Chryseobacterium; species Chryseobacterium sp. HMWF035. The sequence continues at coordinate 16,972 of NZ_QEHP01000028.1, forward strand.
GCGAACGGTATAGGCGAACAAAATGTAAAAAACCAAAGCAAAAACAGGTAACAGAAAAGCAAATTTCTTACTCCCGAAATTATCTGCCTTACCGTCTAAATCAAAATGAATGGGAATGATCTGAGGCAGCGATTTATAATGTTTCACCGTAAACCACCACAGAAAAACCAGTAATCCGAAATTAAAAATATCAAAAACAGCAAAGAGAATATTTTCCATTTCAGACAGATTTTAAGTTAAAGCAAACTTTTAATTACTCTCAGTTTATGGGTATGTTTATTCATTTCTTTGTTGAAAATCCCTGTAGAATCCAGCGTGTCGATTCTCACTTTTCCGGAAGCATGAATAATTCTCTGGTTATCCAGCATGATTCCGACGTGGATGATTTTTCCTTCCGGATTTTCAAAAAACGCCAGATCTCCCGGCTGACTTTCTTCAACAAAGCTTAATGATTCTCCCACCTCAACCTGCTGTGAAGCGTCTCTCGGTAATTTTATTTCGTGAATTTTGTAAACCAACTGTGTAAAACCTGAGCAGTCTACCGCAAAAAAACTTTTACCGCCCCATAAATACGGCACATTCAGGAATTCTTTTGCCGTTAAAGCAATACTTTCTCGCACGTCGTGACTTCTTCTCGACGCTACCGCAGGAAATTCAACTTCCGAACCCATAGAAAGCAGTGTTTTTCCGTCATTCATCAAGACAGAAGAAAAGTCTTCGGTTACAACGGTTACTTTCCGTTTAGCCAGATATTCGTCTGTTACAGGTTTAAGCTGTTTCGTATCCATCCATCCTTCATAGCCGTCATAATGCATTTTTATTCTGGTCCAGTTCTTATTCACTTCCAGAATATCTGCACTTTCCCCAAACAATATTTCCGTAACAATTTCTGCTCTGTCCGAACCTTCTGCACGAACAGGAGCTACTGTAACAACACAAATTCCTTTATCCATTTATTTTTCTAATTAAAAGGTTAAGACTTCGGTTCAGGTTGAGAAAATACGCTGTAAAATCTTAACCTTAAACTCAACCTCAAATTACTTTCTGCGTAAAAAATTCAGCCCATCACGCAAAGGTAAAATAAGATTTTCAAAATCATCATCTTTTGCAATCAAATCATTCAGTTCCTTAATGACCTGCGTAGATTTCTGTTTCGGATTTTCTTCCAAAACTTTTCCGTACCAAAGAACATTATCAAACATTACTACCGAGCCGGATTTTGTTCTTGGCTTTATTAATCTGAAATATTCTGCATAATTTTCTTTGTCGGCATCAATGAAAACCAGATCAAAAACCTCATCGGTTTCTCTTAGAAATTCCTTCGCATCCTGAAGCCAGAAATGAATCTGAGAAGCGTATTCGCTTTCCGCGAAATATTTTTTAGGAAGGTATGCCAAATCTTCATTCACATCCAAAGTGGTAATTTTTCCGTCTTTTGCCATTCCTGTTGCCAGACAAAGCGTTGCATAACCTGTAAAAGTTCCGATTTCCAGAATATTTTCAGGCTGCATCATCTGCGAAATAATGGTTAACAATCTTCCCTGCTGATACCCGGAAATCATGTGTGGTTGTGTGGTTTTCTGATATGTTTCCCTTCTCAGTTTTCTCAGAATTTCAGGTTCCGATGAAGCGTGTGTTTCAAGGTACCTGTCCATTTCCGGAAGTTTTTCTTCAAAAAAGCTCATGCTGCAAATTTTATTTCGGTCAAATTTACTTAAATATAACAAAAAAGCGGGAACAATCCTAAAGATTCCGGAAAGATGGGAAAATCCCCCAGTTTAATTACCGTAAAAATACGGATGGTCTCGTCTGCGAATAAGCCTAACTTTGCATTGAAGGGTAAAAACACACGACATAATGCTTGCGGGAAAAAAACAAATTAACCAGAGAAATCAGAAGACTACAGTGCGTAAAAGCACTGTGGATTCTTTTTCTAAAAAAACTAAACCGGAACTATCCAATTCATTTTTTCAAAAAATTATTTCTTTGCTGAAAAAAGAAGAACTAATTTGATTAATCACAAACAACAAATCCCGAATTGCTTCGGGATTTGTTTTGTATTGACTGAATGTTGATTGTAAATTATTTCTTTGGCGCGATATCCATTAATTTCATAAACTCATCAAGTTTAGGCATAATGATGATCTCCGTTCTTCTGTTTTCCGCTCTTCCTGAAACGCTCATGTTAGTCGCTTTAGGATTGTATTCGGAACGTCCACCTGCTGTAATTCTTGCAGGATCTACTCCAAACTGAGTCTGAAGAACTTTAGCAACCGCAGTTCCTCTTAAAGCAGAAAGATCCCAGTTGTCTTTTGGTAAATTCGGAGAGCTTAAAGGAGCGTTATCTGTATTTCCTTCGATAAGGACAGAATATTTATCGTAATCGTTAATTACTTTAGCTACTTTTCCTAACACTTCCTGAGCGGCAGGTAATACGTTGTAATCTCCTGTTTTGTACAACATTTTGTCTGAAAGAGAGATCATTACCACTCCTTTCAGCACTTTTACCTGAACATCGCTGTCTGCTACGTTATCCAACGATCTTTTCAGTTTGTTTGATAATGCTAAATTCAAGCTGTCGTTTTTCGCATTGCTTGATATAAGCTGTTTGATATAAGAGTTTGAAGAATTGATTTCTCCAACCAGCTTGTCGATATTGGCAGAGCTTTTCCCTGAATTCGAAAGACACGCATCCAATGAAGATTTCAAAGCATCATGCTGACTTTTCAATAAATTATTTTCACTTGTTAAAGCTGAATTCTGAGACTTCAGTTCCTGAATTTCTCTCTGTCTTTCACCTACGTTTTCAATACATTGCTTGTAATTTGAGCTCAATGCATCATACTGCTTTTTGCTGATACAAGATGTCATTCCCAACACCATTGCAGATACTGCTAAAATTTTAAAAATTTTCATAAATAATCATTTTTAGACGAATCAAAGGTAACGAAATTCATTTTAATTATATGAATTATCTTTGCGTAAAAGAAATTCCGAACATCCATGCTGAACGTAGACAACTTCCAAAATCAGCTTAAAAACATTGTTGATTCCCCCGAAAACCGAAGCTATCTTCTTGCGGTGAGCGGAGGTGCAGATTCTATGGTTTTAGCACACTGTTTTAATGACTTAGGCATTCTTTTTCAGATTGCCCACATCAATTATAAACTTCGTGGAGAAGATTCGGATCTGGATCAGAAAACGGTGGCGGATTTTTGTGAGAGAAACCATATTAAATTTCATTTATACAAAGTTTCAGAAAAAGACCAGAAGCCGGAACATTCTATCCAGCTTTGGGCAAGAGAACTGCGGTATGAATTTTTCAGAAATATTCAAAGAGAAGAAAATCTGGAATTTTTAGTCACCGCGCATCATCTGAACGATCAACTGGAAACTTTCATCATCAATCTTTCAAAAGCAGCCGGAATTAACGGATTGAGCGGAATTCCGGCAAACGACAATCACATTTTAAGACCTCTTTTAAATTTTACAAAAGAAGAAATCTACGAATTCGCAGAAGAAAATAACATTGAGTACCGTGAAGATCTGTCTAATAAGAAAAATGATTATTTAAGAAATAAAATTAGAAACGAAATTGTTCCGAAACTTCTGGAAACCAACGATCATTTTCTGGAAAATTTCAAAAAAAGCTCTTCTTATTTAAACCAGACCAAAGATTTTGTTCAGCAGCAGATTCAGGAGATCGAAAACAGGATTTCGGTTTTCAACAGAGAATATACAGTTTTATCCAAAAGTAAGCTGAATGAAGAAAGTGATTTTGTGAAATTTGAGATCCTTAAAAAGTATGGTTTTAATCAGGAAGAAGAAATTCCGAAAATTTTTAAAGCTGAAAACGGAAGTTCTTTTTTCTCAAAAGATTATCTGCTGATCGTCAATTATGATGAACTGATTTTAAGCAAAAAGACGGAAGATGGAAAATGGAAGTTTGAAAAACACAGTGATGATGAAATTCTTCTGATGGAAAATTTTGACTTTTCTGAAAACCAGATTACCGTTAATCTCGAAAATATCATTGAAATTGAGCAAATCAATAACCGTTTGAACTGGGCATTTGATGCAGAAAAACTTTGTTTCCCACTGCGTTTAAGAAGGCAGAAAGACGGTGACGAATTTTTTCCGGCAGGATTTTCGGGGAAAAAGAAAGTTTCTAAGTTTTTTAGGGACGAAAAAATATCTATTTTAGCAAGGCAGGAAATCTGGCTCCTTACCGACTGTGAAGATTCGGTTTTGGGAATTATTCCTTTCAGGCAGGACCGAAGATGTATGGCAACGAAAAACACAGAGAAAGTTCTGAAGATTACATGAACAAAAGGACAACAAACACTTTAGCAATAGAAGATTTCCAGAAGGACAACAATGTTGCCTTTGGTATTCTGTACCGGAAATATTTCGGCTACACCAGAAAATTTGTTCTTTCCAACAAAGGAAATTCTGAAGATGCAGAAGATGTTTTTCAGGACGCTTTAATTATTCTGTACGAAAAATTATATGATGACGATTTCAAAGCCTACACTTGTCTTGCGAACTACGTTACCGGAATTTCCAAAAACCTTTGGCTGAAAAAATTGCGCAACAGAAACTTTTTTGTGGAAATGCACGAAAGCTATTATTTTGAAAACAAAGAAGAGATCAACCAGGCAATAGAAAACGAAAGGAATTATTATGATAAACTTAATGATTACATCAATAAAATTTCTTCGCACTGCCAAAACCTCATCCACGATATTTTTATGAAGAATAAAAATATGGAAGAAATACAGCAAAAATACAAGTATTCCACCAAGCACAATGCGCAAAATCAAAAGCATAAATGTGTGGAACAAATCCGGAAAATAAAAAAAGACGATAATTTTTAAAACTGATTATCAATACTTTAAATAAAATAATTAAAAAATCACCTTTTCGCCGGGTGATTTTTTCTGTTTTTGGGAACTACATAGTAAATACTTTATCTTATGTTAACCAAAATAATTTATACGTTCTTTTTCTTAGTTGCCATTTCGTTCAATGCACAAAGCAAAACTGGAATTCAATTTCAGACTAAAAATTTAGAAGAAGCCAAAAAATTAGCACAACAGGAAAACAAACTCATCTTCATCGATCTGTACACGACTTGGTGCGGTCCCTGTAAACTGATGAAAAAGAATACGTTCCCGAATCCTGAACTGGGAGAATTTTTCAATAAAAATTTCATCAGCCTTTATATTGATGCCGAAAAAGAAGGAACAGAACTTGCCAAAAAATTCAAAATCGTTAATTATCCTTCCTTTCTTTTCTTAGACCAGAACGGCGAATTGGTGCAGTACGAATATGGATATTACAACGCTGCACAATTTTTAAATATCGGAAAGTCGGTTACAGAGAAAAGAAATTCAGACAAAAAAACGCCGACAATCAGCGAAGTGAAGGGCAAAATGGTGGGTGAAACGATTCCCAACTTTACAGCAAAAGATCAGTTTGAAAAAACATTTTCTCTGTCTCAGGAAAAAAAGAAAACCGTGGTGGTTTTCATTCGTGGACAATGGTGTCCGTATTGTAATAAATATGTTGAAAGCCTACAAAATCTTGCGCCCGAATTACAGTCGAAAAACACAAGACTGGTCATCATTTCTCCTGAAAAACCTGAGTTTATCGCAAAAACCATCAGCAAAACAAAAACCGCGTATTCTGTTTTGTATGATGAAAACTACAGAATAGCAGAACTTTTTGATGTTCTGTACATACCCGAGAAAAAAACGCTCGATTTCTACGAAAACCGATTGGAAGACGATTTCAAGAAAAGCCGTTCCGATGAATCCGGAAGACTGCCCATTTCTGCGACCTATATTTTAGATGAAAATCAAAAAATCATCTGGAGACATTTCAATCCCGATTACAAAGAAAGAGCTTCACTTGAGGATATTTTAAAACAACTTTAATTTTTTTATGGCAGCAATTTCCGCCTTCCGCTCCCAATCTTTTTGCCAAAGCATTTCCAGCAGCAAAAAGGATTTCCGCTCAAGTCGGGCTGCAAATCGTCAACAAAAACAAAACAATAAAAATAAAAACATTTGATATGAAAAATACAATCACGCTCATTCTCGTATTTCTGCTTCCTTTTTTGGCATTTTCCCAAAAAGCAGAACATAGAAATTTAGAAAACAAACTGGCAATTCAGGGCTATGATCCCGTTTCTTACATCGAACAGAAAAAAGCGGTAAAAGGGAAAAAAGAGTTTGCAGTCAATGTAAACGGAGCCATTTATAATACTTCTTCGGAAAAAAATAAAGAACTCCTGAAAAAAGATCCCGCAAAATACGAACCTGTTTACGGCGGTTGGTGTGCTTTTGCAATGGGAGATGATGGGGAGAAAGTAGAAATCAATCCCACCACTTTTAAAATCATTGACGGGAAAACCCATTTGTTCTACAATAAATTTTTCAACAATACCCTGACTTCATGGAACAAGAACGAGGCAAAACTGAAAAAAAGTGCAGACCAAAACTGGAAAAAACTGACCAATTAATCCTCACAAAAAAAATAAATATCTACATATGAAAACCTTTAAAATTTTCCTGGGAACTGCATTTTTACTGCTTTTGCAAAGCAATCATCTAGTTGCACAGGGATGCAGTGACGCCGGATTCTGTACGGTTAACAGTTTTCAGCCGAATAGCAATGACAGCATTAAAACTTACCATAATCAGATTAAAACCGGAATTTTCTTTGGCAAAGCAGATAACTCAATTTCTGTTTTTGGAAATTACTTAGAATATAACAGACAAATCAATGACAGATTTAGCTTTGATGCGAAATTGACAACATTAGCACAAAACGGAAACGATGTTTCTACTTTTGGACTTTCTGATTTGTTTTTGAACGCCAATTATAAAGCCAACGAAAAACTAAAATTTACATTAGGCGCAAAGATTCCTTTGTCAGATGCGGGAAACTCTAAAAACAATCTTCCGTTGCCAATGGATTATCAGTCCAGTTTAGGAACGCTGGATTTAATTGTGGGAGTGGGTTACGAAATTAAAAAACTTCAGTTGGTTGCCGCTCTTCAACAGCCTTTAACACAGAATGACAATCAGTTTTTAGCATCTCAATATCCCGCTAGTTCGGAGTTGAGAGGATTTTTATCCACCAATAAATTCCAGAGAAGCGGCGATGTTTTGCTGAGGGTTTCTTATCCTTTAATGATTCATCCAAAAATAAGACTTACGCCAAGTATTTTGCCGATTTATCACCTGAAAAACGATCGATTTACCAACCAAAACAATGTAGAATTAGAAATTAATAATTCAAAAGGACTTACGCTGAACGGAAATGTCTATCTGGATTACGAAATCAACCGGAGAAATGGACTTCAGCTTAATGTAGGTGTTCCTTTTGTCGTGAGAACATCCAGACCCGATGGACTGACGAGAAGCTTCATTGCCAATGTTGAATACAGAGTGAAATTTTAAATTCTTTAATCAGAAAATTTACAACAAATAAAAACATCAGAAATTATGAAAACAATGATCACCTTTATTTTCGCGTCCTTTCTCTTGGTTTCCTGCGTCAGAGAAAGCACTGCAACAGAAGATTTAATGGAAATGGCTCCTGAAAATTCGGTCTTAAAATATTCCGGAGATTTTATGCAGGGACCTTACGGAAATAACGTTAACGGAAAAGCGGAAATCTATGAAAAAAACGGAGTCTTCACATTGGTTTTAAATGAAAACTTCACCATCAGCAACGGTCCGGATCTTTACGTATATGTAAGCAAAGAACAGCAGCCTTCGCAATTTGTTTCTTTAGGTAAGCTGAAATCTGTGAACGGCGGACAAACCTATACTTTTACGGGTTCAGTAAACTTCGATGAGTACAAATACGCAGTCGTTCATTGTCAACAATACAATCATCTGTTTTCTTACGCTTTACTGGAGAAAAAATAACATTACAAATATGAAAAACTATATCAATTGGGCATTACGATTAATTCCCGCCCTAATTTTACTGCAGACTTTATTCTTCAAATTTACGGCTCATCCGGATTCTGTCGCCATTTTTTCTCAACTTCACGCAGAACCTTTCGGAAGGATTTTTTCCGGAGTATTGGAACTTATCACGGCAGTTTTAATTCTGAACCCTAAAACCACTTTTTGGGGAGCAGTTCTGGGACTTGTAACGATGATTGGAGCGATAGCGTCACATATTTTCATTATTGGAATTGATACCAATAACGATGGCGGAAAATTGTTTTACCTTGCGCTTACCGTTTTTGTTTTCTGTGTGATTCTTTTAATTAAATTTAAAAAAGGAAAGTATGAATAAAGACCAATCGGTTTATGCGATCTTACACGAGATCCTTACCGAACAACAGAATTTACTGAGAAAAGTTTCGGCAAAAATGTACACTCAGAGTATTCCTTCTCTGGACGGTTCTACCATTGGCGGTCACACAAGACATATTATTGAGTTTCTGGAAATTTTACGGAACTCTTACCATACGAATCAGATTAATTATGACGAGAGACAGAGAAATCCGGAACTGGAACAGAATCCCGAAAAAGCGATAGAAATTATTTCCGAAATACTTTTCAGCATTAATTTGCCCAACAAAAATTTGACAATGTATCAAACGGTGGGAACTATTTCTTTGGAAATTCCGACCAATTTCTTTCGGGAACTTTTGTACAATATCGAACATTGCATTCATCATCAGGCGTTGATAAAAGTAGCTTTTAACGAAATTAAAATGAGTCATCTTCTCAACAAAAATTTCGGCATTGCCCCTTCAACAATTCAATACAGAGAAACCCAAAACCTAAACTAAATGTGTACTGTAACGTATTTTCCGCTTAAAAATAGAATTGTTCTGACTTCCAACCGGGACGAGAAACCCAATCGCTCTGCACAGGAAATTCATCGTGAAAAAGGTATTTTTTATCCGAAAGATGCTACCAAAAACGGAACGTGGTTTACGGTTTCAGAAAATGGAAATGCCCTCATTTTATTAAACGGTGCTTTTGAAAATCATCTGGTAAAAAAGGAATACCGAAAAAGCCGTGGACTGATTGTTTTGGATCTGATAGCGGAAGAAGATATTTTAAAATCTTTAGAATTAATTGATTTGGAAAACATTGAACCTTTCACACTGGTGATTTTTCAGGAAAAACAATTGGCAGAATTTCGCTGGGACGGAACTGAAAAACATTTTAAAAGATTAGACGCTCACCTTCCGTACATCTGGTCTTCCGCAACTTTGTACGATGCAAAAGTACAGGAAAAAAGAAGGGAAATTTTCAAAGAATTTCTGCAAACCAAGCCGATTTCCGAAAAAGATATTTTAGATTTCCACCATCAGAAAACCGATGATCTGGAAAACGGAATTAACATCAAAAGACAAAATACGATACAAACCATCAGTACGACACAGCTCGTTATTTCCGATGAAACGACACTGAAACATTACGACCGACTGAACCCAGATTCTAAACCCGAAAAAATTTCCCTCAAAAATGAAACTCAAACATCGCCTTCATAAAATTGCACATTGGGAATACTGGTCTACTTTTTCCATTTACCTGCCGCTTTTACCGGTTTGGCTGTACTGTGCATATAAAGCAAGAACGCTTTTGTTCTTCCACGGTGCGAATCCTTCTATAAAATACGGAGGAATGGCAATGGAAAGCAAAAAAGAAATCTACGATTTGATTCCGAAAAACTGGATTCCGAAAACCGTTTTTGCTTCCTCAAAAACTTCATTTCAGGAAATCTTGACTGAATTAAAATCGAAAACCATCAACTTCCCCGTTATTGTAAAACCCAATATCGGATTGAAAGGTTTGGGCGTTGTTCAGGTTGAAAATTTAAACGAACTGGAAGATTATCAAAAAAATAATGCCTGTGATTTTTTAATTCAGGAAAAAATAAATTATCAGCATGAAGTCGGGATTTTTTACCACCGTTTTCCGGACGAGAAAAAAGGAAAAATCACAGGAATGGTGAAAAAAGAATTTCTTTCCGTACAAGGAAACGGCAGAAAAACGTTGAGAGAACTGGTGATGGAAAATCCCAGAAGTGCGTTCCAGATCAAAGCCATAGAACAGAAAATGGGAAGCGAAATGCAGAAAACAGTTCCTGAAAACGAAGAAATTATTCTGATCCCGTTCGGAAGCCATACGAGAGGCGCGAAATTTATTGATATTTCAAGTGAAGTTACCGAAAAATTAGAACAAAAAATAGATGAAATCTGTACCAAAGTGAATGGTTTTTATTTCGGAAGACTGGATGTGATGTTTGAAAATTTGGAACTTCTAAAAGAGGGAAAGAATTTAAAAATCATCGAAATAAACGGTGCTAAAAGCGAACCAACGCATATGTACGATCCGAAACACTCCCTGTTTTTTGCATGGAAAGAAATTGCAAAACACTGGAACATCATGGCAGAAATCAGCAGAAAAAACCACGAAACCGGATTTCCTTATCTGGATATCAAAGAGGGATTTTCTGCGCTGAAAAACAATCTTGCCATAGAAAAAAGGCTGAGGAAGATTTCTTCGGTTGATTAATCTGCAAAAAACAGTTACTTTTGTAGTAAAGTATTTACATAAAATTACAATATGAAATTCTCTTCGATTTATAAAATTCCGTTGCTGCTTTTCTTTTTTATTACCCTTGCAGTTTCGGGACAAATCAAAAATCCTGTAAAATTTAAATTTACCATCAACGAACTAGGCGACAATCAATATGAAGCCGTCCTGAATGCCACCATGGAAAGCGGTTGGCATATTTACTCCAAAGACATTCCGGAAGATACGGGAATTCCTACCGATTATAAAGTTTCAGGGAAAAACATAGAACTGATCGGGAAATTTACCGAAGTGGGTAAAAAGCATGAAGAATTTTCTGAGGCTTTCGGCGGAAAAATTATTTTCTACTCCAACACGGCAGGTTTCAAGCAGAAATTTAAGCTGAAAGACGGAACAAAACCGGGAGATGTTGTTGCTGAAATTACGTATCAGACTTGTGACGACAGAGTCTGTCTTGCTCCCAATACGCTGGAATTCAACAAACAGGTTACGCCAAAAGGTGCGGCTGAAGAAGTAAAAACCGATGAAAAAACAACGGCAAAAGATTCTTTACAGCCTGTTGTGGATACGTTGGGTAATGTTGTTCAACCTGCTGTTCCTACTGCAGAAACCCAAAAACTTGATCCTAAAAATTTAAAAATAGAATCCATTAATTTCCAGAAACCATTAACGGATTGCGGAACAGGATCATCAAAAATCAGCGAAAACTACTGGACGTATCTTTTATTAGGATTTATCGGAGGTTTAATTGCCTTGTTAACGCCGTGCGTTTTCCCGATGATTCCTTTAACGGTTTCGTTCTTTACCAAAGGAAATAAAAATCCGGCAAAAGGAAAGAGAGATGCTTTGATCTACGGATTTTTCATTCTTTTAATCTTTGTTTTATTAAGCGTTCCTTTCCATTTAATTGATGGAATTTCAGGAAATGTGTTCAACAAAATTTCAACCAATGTATGGCTGAATATTGTGTTCTTCATCATCTTTATTTTCTTTGCGGGAAGTTTCTTCGGCTATTATGATATTACTTTGCCAAGTTCTATTGCCAATAAATCTTCAAAAGCGGAAGAAGCGGGAGGAATTATCGGAATTTTCTTCATGGCTTTAACGCTGGTTATCGTTTCTTTCTCGTGTACTGGTCCTATTTTGGGAAGTTTATTGGGAAGCGCGATTACAGGTTCTGCAAATGTTCCGATGCTGCTTACTTTTGCTTTGGCAGGATTCGGATTGGCTTGGGCAATCGTTTTCGGTTTGCTGGCTTTATTTCCGCAGGCGCTGCAAAGTCTTCCGAAATCAGGAGGCTGGATGAACACGGTGAAAGTTGTTTTAGGTTTCGTAGAACTGGCTCTTGCTTTGAAATTCTTATCCAAAGCAGATCTGGTTTCTAAAACATTCTTCATTAAAAGAGAGCTTTTCATCGGAATCTGGATCGTTGTAGCGATTGGTTTAGCCATTTATTTATTCGGATTGATCAAATTTCCGCATGACGACAAGAAACCGAAAATTTCTGTTACCAGAAAAATTTTAGGGGTTTTAGGAATTGGTTTTGTGGTGTATCTGGTTCAGGGATTAATTCCTTCTGACAGACCAAAACTGCAATTATTAAGCGGAATTTTACCTCCGTTAAATGTAAGTTATTTCCATGATGAAAAAGACGGGATTCTGGGAATGCATCCTGAACACGATTTCTTTACCGCTATTGAATTAGCGAAAAAAGAAGGCAAACCGATCTTAATTGATTTCACGGGTTACGGATGTGAAAACTGTAGAAAAATGGAAGAATTTGTGTGGAGCGAACCGGATATTTTACCGATCCTTCAAAACGATGTGGTTCTGGCTTCTCTTTATGTGGATGATAAAGAAGAACTTCCTGAAGATCAGAAAACAAAAATCGATCTTGGTGACGGACAGGTGAAAAAAGTAAAAACCATCGGTGACCGATGGAGTCTTTTCCAGCAGGTTAATTTTAATAATAATTCTCAGCCGCATTACGTTTTATTAACGCCGGACGGAAAAGTAATCAACACGCCGGTTTCGGGATATATGGAGAAAGAAAAATTCAAAAAATTCCTCGAATGTGGTGTAAATTATTATAAACAAAATAAATAATATATTCAATTCTCATAATCAGCCTTATCAGTTTTTCTGGTAAGGTTTTTTTAATACTTTTTTTTAAAATAATCTAATTTGGTGAATTTCATTTAAACGCAACGATCACAAGATTTAATATAATTATGCTTTTTTATTTTGGGTTCGCAAGGGCACTTCGTTCAGCAAACGATAGCATAAAGCCATCGCTGAGTGAAACACCCTTGCGAACGGAAAAGTATTTTCACGTTATTCAAAAACTTTCCGAACATTGCGTTTAAATGAAACTCATCCTGATTAAAAAATCAGATAATCACAAATAAAATATTCATAACAAAAAAACGATTGATATAGATAATTATTAAACGCAACGATCACAAGATTTAACATAACTATGTTTTTATTTTTGGTTCGCAAGGGCACTTCGTTCAGCAAATGATAGCATAAAGCCATCGATGAGTGAAACGTCTTAGCGAACTGAAAAGTATTTTCAAGTTATTCAAAAACTTTCCGAGCATTGCGTTTAAATGAAAGTTGCCTGATTAAAAAATCAGGGAGATTTAATATAACTATGCTTTTTATTTTTGGTTCGCAAGGGCACTTCGTTCAGCAAATGATAGCATAAAGCCATCGATGAGTGAAACGCCCTTGCGAACGGAAAAGTATTTTCACGTCATTCAAAAACTTTCCGAACCTTGCGTTTAAATGAAACTCATCCTGATTAAAAAATCAGGTAATCATAAATAAATCAAATATTTATCATAAAACCATACAAGATTTCAAAAAAATAAGATTGATATAGATAATTATTAAACGCAACGATCACAAGATTTAATACAACTATATTTTTATTTTGGGTTCGCAAGGACACTTCATTCAGCAAATGACAGCATAAAGTCATCGCTGAGTAAAACGTCCTTGCGAACGGAAAAGTATTTTCACGTTATTCAAAAACTTTACGAGCATTGCGTTTAAATGAAAATTATCCTGATTAAAAAATCAGGTAGTCATAAATCAAATATTTATTATAAAAACTCCTTATCAGCGTTCTCTATTGATAGGGCTTTTTTAATGTATTGATTTTAAACACATTTAAACTTTAAACAACAATTAAAATGTTAAATTAACATCATTTTAAAATTTTAGGTATAAACTTTGTATTGATTCAGAAACAAAAATAAAGATACAACACCCTTTATTGAAAATTGTTTAACATTTTAAAAACTATTAATTATGGCTGAAGTTATTGCACAAGAGAAGCAGGGAGGAAGCAAACAAAGAAAAAAACTGATCCGCGTAGACATGACTCCAATGGTAGATTTAGGATTTTTACTCATCACCTTTTTTATGTTTACCACGAATTTCACTAAACCCAATGTGATGGATTTAGGATTGCCTGCGAAGGATCCACATCCACCAACAATTAGTGATGTTGTAATTGACCAGAAAAATCAAATCACCTTTATTTTAGGAAAAGATAATCGAGTTTTCTATCATCAAAGTTATAAGGAAGAATTAAATAAAAACAATCTAAAAGAAACAAATTTTAGCGGAATTAATATCACTAAAATTATTTCTGAAGCCTACAATAACGCTCCAAACAAGGGAAACTTCACCATTATCGTTGAACCTACAGACGACGCAAATTATAAAAACTTTGTAGATGTTCTTGATAACATTGCTATTTCGAAGAAAGAAAGATACGGAGTTACAGACATTAAACCTTGGGAAAAGAAAGTTTACGAAGAATTAATCAAATAAAATAAGAAGGGCATTTTTAAAATGCTCTTTTTTTTATTTACTTTTGAGTATAATTTATTCTTTAATGAAAAACTTTTTAACCGCAGTTATTTTAACCGCTTTTATTGTTTCATGCTCCAAAAAAGAAGCAACTCCTGCTTCCGATAAGACTGACAGTACAAAAATCATCGATTCTATTAACGCGGCGAGAACAAAAATCAACGACAGCATAAAATCTAAAAATCATTTTAAAGATTTCAGCGGATCTCACAAATTCACTCACAGTTCAATAAAAGGTTCCGGAACCATCACATTTAAAAAAATTGATGGCGAAAAAGACCATTATAATGTTTCAGGAGATATCAAGTCAGGAAAAGACTATGTAACTATTCATGGTTTTATGGCTGTAGTTTCCGAAAAGCATATGAATTTTACAGGAGGTTTATCCGAAAGCATCAGTGAAAATGAAAATGGTAAATTATATATAAGGCAAGGCTCTACAAAAACTTTCCTATCTAAAGACGCCGGAAAAACATACCGACTTCAGGATATGGTAAATGGTTCGGGATTTGTTGAATATATTGATATCCACTTTTAATTACTGAAATATGTTAAACTTCGAGAGAAAAGGAAACGGAAAAGAAACTTTGGTTCTGCTTCACGGCTTTATGGAAAATCTTTCTATCTGGAGCGATATGGAACCTCATCTTTCCGACAATTTTTCATTGTTAAAAATAGATCTTCCCGGTCATGGACAATCTGAAATTATTGCGGAAGTTCAGACGATGGAACTGATGGCGGAAGAGGTAAAAAAAGTTTTGGATCATGAAAATATAACCAAAATTCACTTACTCGGACATTCGATGGGAGGGTACGTTTCTCTGGCTTTTGCAGAAAAATATCCTGAATACCTGAAAAGTTTAACTTTATTTTTCTCCACGTATTTTCCGGATGATGCTGAAAAAAAAGAACAGCGCATCAAAAGTTACCGCATCATCAAAGATGCTTTCGCGCATTATGCAAGAGCAGGAGTTCCGAATCTGTTCAATCCCAATGAAAAAGACATTCTGGAAGGAAAAATAGAAACCGCACTGGAAGTTGCCCTTTCTACCAATAATCTCGGAGCTTTGGCATCTGTAAAAGGAATGGTGGAACGAACGGACAAAAAGCATATCATGGAAAATCTTGAGGCAAAAATTTTGGTTCTTGCCGGAAAGCATGACAACGCGGTGAAAACCGAAACCATGATTAAGCATCTTCCCGACCGCACCAACATCAAATCCTACATTCTTGATTGCGGACACAACGGACATTGGGAAAAGCCTAAAATCTGCGCAGAGATCATCAATACAGAGCTTCTTCACAATATGCCGAAACATTTGGTCTTTTAATATGCTGGATTTTTTCTCTTTCAAAAAAAAGAAACCCGTCATCGGTCTGACTCTTTCAGGCGGAGGAATGCGCGGAATTGCTCATATTGCGGTTCTGAAAGCTTTGGAAGAGTATCATCTGAAACCGGATATTATTTCAGGTACCAGTGCAGGATCAATTGTAGGAGCTTTTTATTCTTTCGGGAAATCTCCGGATGAAATGATGGAAATTGTTAAACAGACTACTTTTTTTTCGAGGTCTTATCTTAAACTTTCCAAGAACGGAATTTTCAGCTCGAAATTTATTCTGAAACTCTTCACCGATCATTTTCCTGAGGATGATTTTAACATTTTAAAAATTCCTTTGTATGTTGCCGCCACTGAAATGACGCACGGAATTGTAGATTTTTTCTCGGAAGGTGAACTTTTCATTCCGTTATTGGCTTCTTCGAGCGTTCCTTTTGTTTTGCCTCCGGTAAAAATTGGCGAAAAAATTTATGTAGACGGCGGTGTTTTAGACAATCTACCGATTGAACCAATTGTAGACAAATGCGATTTCCTGATTGCTTCCCACGTCAATTCCATCAGCTACGACAGTCTGGAAAAAATGAGTTTAATGAAGGAATTTGACCGGATTTTACATTTGGCCATCGCAAAATCTGTATATTCCAAAGCCAAGACCTGTGATATTTTTCTGGATCCGCCGAAGATGACGAAATTCAGTCTTTTCAACAAAAAATTCTTAGATATTATGTTTCAGGAAGTTTATGAATACACTTGTAAAGAGCTTGAGGAAAAGGGATATTCGAGGAGTTAGAGTTAATGGTTTGAGGGTTTTAGAGTTTTAGTGTCTTAGAGTTACAGCGTTGAGAGTTTTAGTGTTGAGAGTTTTTAGAATGTGAGTGAGTCTTATTGTGAACAGTCTGAAGGTCTGCGAACGTATTTCAGGAAGGACGAAGCAATCTCTTCAAAAGAAATTTAAATTCTGCGTTGATTATTTTTCAGGAATTTAGAGATGATAAAATAAATAAATTCACATTCAGAATCTTCACTCCACTTTATTCCGTTCTGAATGAAAATTATACGCAACTTTCTCAGCCTGAATCTTAAACTTAGCCTAAACCTCCACCAAAATTACAAACTCTCCTCCCCTTCTATTTTCACTTTGAATGTTTCAATGGTTCCCTGCAAAGATTCGTAAGATTTTCCTCCGGCTGCATTGATGTGACCTCCCCCATTGAAATATTTTCTTGAGAACTGATTCACATCCATATCATCTTTACTTCTGAAAGAAATTTTAATAAAATCTTCATACAGATCTTCCATGAAGAATGCTGCCATTTTTACACCTAAAATACTCAGTCCGTAATTAACGAAACCTTCTGTATCGCCTTTCTGGAAACCATATTCTTTCAGCTCTTCCCTTGTTAAATAAAGGACAGCCACTTTTCCGTCTTTTACCACTTCTATTCTTCCTAAAATCAGGGCTAATAAATGAAGACGGGAAACCGTATTCGTATCCCACGTATTGGAAGTAATCATCGCAGGATCTGCTCCGTGTTCGATGAGATTGGCAATAATTCTGTGCGTGGTTGCACTTGTAGAACGGAATCTGAAACCTCCTGTATCCGTCATAATTCCGGTATAAAGACATTCTGCAATATCGTTATTCACAAGATTTTCATCATTCATCGCTTCTATGAAATGATAAATCATCTGACAAGTCGCAGGAATTACGGTATCGGAATAAACAAAGTCAAATTTTTCAGGCTGCTGATGATGGTCGATAAGAATTTTTTTCGCTCTGGAATTCGTAAGCCAGTCTCCCAAAATTCCGATTCTGGAAGGCGCATTGAAATCAAGGCAGAAAATAACATCTGCTTCATAAATAAGATCAGAAGCTACTTTTCTTTTGTAATCTGCAATAAGAACTTTTTTTGCTTCTGGCATCCATTTCAGAAACTTCGGAAAATCGTTGGGAACGATTACCTCTGCATGAATTCCTTTTGCTTTCAGATAATGTTTTAAACCAAGGCTGGAACCAATAGCATCGCCGTCCGGATTATAATGGGTAAGAATTACAATTTTATGTTCCGGAGTAAGTAACTTGTTGATTTCTAAAAGTTCTGCTGGTGTAAACATCATGATGTTTATTTTTTCTTTAAATTTGAGTTTCCAAAGATAGAGCTTTTAAACAAATCATTGTGCATTATTTTTGAATATCGGGAAAGTACGCATCCCATCGGCATTTGCAAAGAATGCATGAAAAAACAGTGTAAATTTTTTAAAAAAAGATTTGTAAAGTTTGCAACTTTTAAAAAATTCCATATCTTTGCAACCTGAAAATTAATAGATAATTACGATTTAAACATATAGTAATGAGTAAAAGAACATTCCAGCCATCAGAAAGAAAAAGAAGAAACAAACACGGTTTCAGAGAAAGAATGTCTACGCCAAATGGAAGAAGAGTTTTGGCTGCGAGAAGAGCTAAAGGCAGAAAGAGTTTAACTGTAAGTGCTTCACGCGCTAAGAGATAATCTTTTTATTATCATATACAAATCATGCTTGAAAAGTAGTTTTTCAGGCATTTTTTGTTGTTAAATTTTCCCAAAATTTAGGTTATTTATTCTTCTTTTTCCTATTTTTAAAATCTGAAAAAATTTTAAGAAAAAGTACTTTAAAACTGAATTATGCCACATACAAATATCGCCGGAGACAATATCATCAGCTTACAGCACGCGAAGATTGCCCAAAAAAACTTCACGGTTCTTTCTGATGTGAATCTGAACATCAAAAAAGGAAGATTCTGCTATCTTATCGGGAAAACAGGTTCCGGAAAAAGTTCCCTGCTGAAAACTTTGTACGGGCATATTCCTTTGGCTTCCGGACACGGCGCAGTGGTAGGTTTCGATCTTGCCAAACTGAGAGCTTCCGATGTTCCGAACCTGAGAAGAAAATTAGGAATTGTTTTTCAGGATTTCCAATTGCTTTCTGACAGAACGGTTGAAAAAAACCTGAAATTCGTACTGGAAGCAACAGGATGGAGCGATAAGACAAAAATGGAAGACCGCATTAACGAAGTTCTTGGCAGTGTAAACATGAAAAGCAAGAAGCACAAAATGCCGCATGAACTTTCAGGAGGAGAACAACAGCGTGTTGCTATCGCGAGAGCGCTTCTCAATCATCCGGATCTTATTCTTGCGGATGAGCCTACAGGAAACCTTGATCCTGAAACTTCCAATGAAATCATGACTTTACTAAAGCAGGTTGCGCTTGAAAACGGAGCTGCCGTAGTAATGGCAACACACGATTATCATATGATCCAGAATTTCCCGGGTGAAGCCATAAGATGTGAAGACGGAAAAGTTTCTGTGCTTGATACAGCAGAATTATTTGAATAAAATTTAATCATTAAAAACAATTTAAGAAGTTAAATTGTTTTTAATGATTAAATTTAAATTATTGATTTCAAAATAAAGATCACTTAACACCCTTAACTCGTTAACAACCAGTCCAATGGTTAAAAATAGGTTTTATTTTCTAAAAACATGAAACTCTTTAGTGAGTTCAAGATATTGGTCCGAGTATTGTCTCGGACTTTTTTCTATGGTAAATTCGAGTTCTTCATAAGATCTTTCGCTTATGGAAAATTCAAGAATCAATCTTTTTGTTTTTGAGTTTTCAATGCCTTTAATATTGATTTTTTTAACTAAAAACAACTGATTTTCATTCGCAATCTGAATAAAATCATTTCCGGCTTCGACAGGAATAATGACTGAAAACATTCCTTTTTCCGTTAGTAAAGAAGATGATTTTGAAATGAGCTGTCGGAAATTTAATTCCACGGTCTGCCTTGCGATTTTATCTTTTTCAGAGCCGGAAGCTTCAAAATATGGAGGATTGGAAACAATCAGATCAAATTTTTCTTCGGATTCGAAATATTTAAAGTCCTGCTGAATATTTTTTAATTGTGAAGCGAAAGGTGAATTTTCAAAATTAAGTTTGGTGAGATGCGCCGCTTCTTCATTGATATCGATTCCCAAAAATTGCGCCTTCTGATTTTTTTGCGCCAACATCATCGAAATTAATCCGGTTCCTGTTCCGACTTCCAATACTTTAGAAGCGTTATCAACACAAGCTAAAGCACCCAGCAAAACACCGTCCGTTCCTACGCGAAAGACGTTTTTAGACTGCTGAATTTCAAATTGTCTGAATGTAAAAGGCTTCACTATAAATTTGTCGGTAATGTGATGGTAAATGTTGATCCTTTTCCAACTTCTGATTTAACGGTGATTTCTCCTTTGTAATCTTCCACCATTTTTCTTACCATGGAAAGACCAAGTCCCATTCCGCTGTTTTTTGAAGTGAAATTTGGTTCAAAAATCCTTTCATAAATATTTTCCGGGATTCCGATTCCATTGTCCTGTACGGAAATCATTACACGTCTCTGATGCTGCTCAAGATCTACATTGATGATTAATTTTCTTTCATCGCTTTCCGCCTGTCTCGCATTCGTTACAAGATTGGTAATGATTCTGGACAGATAAATTCTGTCCATATTAATCATGATATTGCTTTTATTGGAATGCATGAATATGCTGTCATCATTAAAAACACGGAGAATATCTTCCACCTCAGTGTTCAGATTGATGATCTCATTGTTTTTTTCAGGCAATTTGGCAAATTCCGAGAATGCAGAAGCTACGGTAGCAATCAAATCGATCTGATCGACCATGGTTTTGCTCATCTGCTTCACTCTTTCCCTGATATTCGGATCTTCGGGATCAAATTTTCTTTCAAAATTTTGAATGGTCAGTTTCATCGGCGTTAAAGGATTTTTCACCTCATGCGCAACCTGTTTTGCCATTTCTCGCCACGCTTCTTCCGAAGCTTTAAAACGAAGCCTTTCCTTCTGATCCTGAATCTGGAGAATCATTCTGTTATACGCTCTTGCCAAAGCATTCAGTTCGTCATTTTTATAGTAACGGATCGGGCGCATTTCATTTTCAAACAATGTAATGCGCGTAATCATATCCGAGAATTTCGTAATATTTTTTGCCAGATTATTAGACATCACCCAGCTAAACCACACACTGAATAAAATCAATAAAACATCTACAAGAACAATATACTTTACATAAACATTTAAGACATCAAAATATGCAGCTTCATCATGATAAAGCGGAATGTATACGATCCCTATAGGTTCTAAATCATTATTTCTCAATAATAAATATGAGGACGTAAGAACTGCATCTTTGGTAGCATCATACCCTTTAATATCAACCCTTGCTTTGGTTGCCAAAATACGGTTAAGAATATTTAAAGGAACAGGTTTTTTATACTCCGAATTTCCTTCCACACTGGAAAGAAGATAATTTCCCTTTAAATCATAAACAACAACAGGATGTTTGTTAATATCGGCTATCTCATATATTTTATTATCCAGAAGCTCAGGAAGATCGCTCGTTTTTACACGTGTCCTGCTCAGTTCATAATCCAGATAGCTCATTACAGTACCCGTCTTATTCTGCATATCAATCTCACTCTGTTTTTCGTAATTTTCTTTCAAAACAAAGTATGGAACCAGCGAAGAAGCGACAACACTTAAAAGGCAAACCAATAAGAAACCGAAGAACACACGGTTCCTTAAGCTATATCCTTTATACATATTAATTGACATCCGCTATTTTTTAATTAACCTAGCAATATACTTACCAATTATATCAAATTCCAGATTAACTTTATCTCCAATTTTTAAATATTTCATATTTGTGAATTCCCATGTATACGGAATGATCGCTACAGAAAATTGCGTATCCTCACTTTTCGCCACCGTTAAACTGATCCCATTCACTGTAATTGAACCTTGTGGAACGGTTACAAAATTTCCGTTATCTTCATACTTCATGGTAATAAAATAACTTCCGTCTTTATTTTCGATATTTACCACTTCACCTGTTTTATCAACATGCCCCTGAACAATATGTCCGTCGAGCCTCCCATCCATTTTCATGCAACGCTCAAGATTCACCACGGTTCCCTCCTGCCATTTTCCAAGATTTGTTTTTTCTAAAGTTTCATTGATGGCGGTTACCACATAACGGTCTCCTTCGATTTTCACAACCGTAAGACAACATCCGTTATGCGCAAGGCTTTGATCAATTTTTAATTCATTGGTAAACGGGCATGTTAAGGTAAAATCTATATTGCTTCCGTTTTCTTCGATCTTCTCAATTACTCCAACTGCTTCAATAATTCCTGTGAACATATTATTTTTTGCTAAATTTGTAAAATTATAATGTTCAAAGATAATCAAAATGAGCCCAAAAAACCATAAAGTACGAGTAGGAATTTCAATTGGAGATTTCAACGGCATCGGTCCCGAAATCATCATGAAATCTCTTGCAGACAAAACCATTACGGATTTTTTCACACCTGTAATTTTTGGTTCGGGAAAATTATTTACCTATCAGAAAAATATTTTTAAGTTAAATTTAAATTTTAACTACATCACCGAAGCTTCGCAGGCTCAGGCAGCAAAACTGAACATGGTGAATCTGGTGAAAGAAAATTCGATGGTAGAACTGGGAACACCTACTGAAGAATCCACCAAAATGGCGATCGATTCTCTGGAAGCGGCTACCGAAGCTTTACTGAAAGGGGAAATCGATGTTTTGGTTACGGCACCAATCAACAAAGATGAAATGGTGAAAATGGGCTTTAAACACGCTGGTCACACAGGATATTTTGAAGAGAAATTCAATAAAAAAGGATTGATGTTTCTGGTAACGGAAGATCTTAAAGTAGCGGTTTCAACACACCATATTCCTATTGCACAGGTTGCAGAAAATATTTCCAAGGAAAAGATAAAAAAACAGATCCGAGTTTTAAATCAGACTTTAATTGAAGATTTTAATATTACCCGACCGAAAATTGCTGTTTTAGGCTTAAATCCTCACGCTGGAGACGGCGGAGTAATCGGAAAAGAAGAAATTGAAGTTATTGCTCCGGCAATTAAGGAACTTTCAGACAATGGAATTCTTGCTTTCGGACCTTTTCCGGCAGACAGTTTTTTCCAGCCCGGAAAATATAAGAGCTTCGATGCAGTTTTAGCCATGTATCACGATCAGGGACTGGCTCCTTTCAAAACTCTGGCGTATGAAGAAGGCGTAAATTACACGGCAGGACTTCCATTCATCAGAACATCTCCAGATCACGGAACGGCTTATGATATTGCAGGAAAAAATGTTGCCGATCCACAGAGTTTTACAGAAGCTATTTTCACTGCTATCAAAATTTTCAGGAACAGAACGGAATACAACGATCTGATGAGCAATCGTCTGCAGCCAAGAAAAATGGCAGTAGATAACGGAATAGACGAAGATCTGCCGGATGAAACTGAAGGATAAATCTTTAATAAAGATTTTAAATTAATTTGTTAGAAATTTTATTTGTTATTATAAAAAAATTGCATATTTTTGCACACTCATTTTATGGACAAGTTAAGAAACTATGACGTAAGCTTTTCCGGGTTAAAAACCGGCAAGCACGAGTTCAGGTTTGAGATAGATAAAGAGTTCTTTCAATTATTTGACACTGAACAGGAATTTACAAATCCTAAAATTGCGGTGGATGTCTTATTAGATAAACATTCTACTTTTTTAGAATTTGAGATCAAAGTAAAGGGAACGGTAGAACTGGTTTGTGATATTTCGAATGAAAATTTCGATCATCCTATTGAAAACCAGATCAAAGTTTTGGTAAAATTCGGGGAAGAGTATGATGACAGCGAAGAAGATGTAATCACGATCCCGACCTCAGATCATGCGTTTAATATCGCTCAGCTGATTTACGAAAACGTAGCACTTTCCATTCCGATGAAAAAGATTTCCCCGAATGTAAGTGATGATGATCTTGCTATCCTGGAAAAGTTCAGCCCGAAAGAAATTCAGGAAGAAGAGGAGGAAGAACATGAAAGCGACCCGAGATGGGACGCACTAAAAAATTTGAAGAATAAAAATTAAATAGTTTAATGATGAGATGATGAATCTCATCGCTCATCAATTAAAAAAGTTATTACAAAATGGCACATCCAAAGAGAAGACAGTCGTCTACAAGAAGAGATAAGAGAAGAACTCACTACAAAGCTGTAGTTCCTCAATTAGCTAAAGATGCAACAACAGGAGAGCTTCACCTATACCACAGAGCTCACTGGCATGAAGGAAAACTTTACTACAGAGGTAAAGTAGTATTGGAAAAAGAAGTAGCATCTACTGAAGAAAACTAAGAGTCGATTTTCCTCGAAAAACACTCATTTTAATACAAAAACCGCCCAATTTTGATAAAATTTGGCGGTTTTTTGTTGTTTTTTATGTTTTTTTGGTATCTTTGGAACAAAATCAAATATCAATTTTATGGACATTAAAGACATACAAAATCTTATTAAGTTTGTATCTAAGGCAGAAGTTTCTGAAGTAAAGTACAAAACTAAAGATTTCGAAATCACTATTAAAACTCCATTGGCTGGAAGTGAAGTTGCTTACGCTCAACCTGCGGTTTACCACACTGCTCCTCAACAGGTAGCTGCTGCTCCTGCACTGGCTGCAACTCCGGCTGCTGCACCTGCTGCAAGTACAGAAACTGCTTCTGACGACAGCAAATACGTGACCATTAAGTCTCCAATGATCGGAACTTTCTACAGAAAGCCATCTCCTGACAAAGACGTGTTCGTAAATGTTGGTGATGAGGTTTCTAACGGAAAAGTAGTTTGCGTTATTGAGGCAATGAAGTTATTCAACCAGATCGAATCTGAGGTGAGCGGAAAAATCGTTAAAATTTTAGTAGACGATGCAACACCTGTAGAGTACGATCAACCTTTATTCTTAGTAGATCCATCTTAAGGAATTTTAGATTAAAGATTATAAATTTTAGATGAAGCTTTTCATTTAAAATAATTTAAAATTCAAAATTTATAATTTAAAATTTAGGAGAGATGTTCAAAAAAATATTAATAGCCAATCGTGGCGAAATTGCAATGCGTATTTTACGTACTTGTAAAGAAATGGGAATTAAGACCGTTGCGGTATATTCTACTGCAGATAAAGACAGTCTTCACGTAAGATTTGCTGATGAAGCTGTTTGTATCGGTCCGGCAATGAGCAAAGATTCCTATCTAAAAATTCCTAATATTATTGCTGCTGCGGAAATTACCAATGCAGACGCTATTCACCCAGGTTACGGTTTCTTATCTGAAAACGCTAACTTCTCCAGAATCTGTCAAAAGAACGGTATTAAATTCATCGGTGCGACTCCTGAGCAAATTGAAAAAATGGGAGACAAAGCTAACGCTAAGGCAACCATGAAAGCGGCAGGTGTACCTTGCGTACCGGGTTCAGACGGTTTGATCGAGTCTTATGAAATCGCTGCAACAACTGCTGAGGAAATTGGTTATCCGGTGATGATCAAAGCAACTGCAGGAGGTGGCGGAAAAGGAATGAGAGCCGTTTGGAAAGCCGAAGACCTTAAAGACCACTGGGAATCTGCAATTCAGGAAGCTGTAGCGGCATTCGGAAACGGAGGAATGTACATGGAAAAACTGATCGAAGAGCCAAGACATATCGAAATTCAGGTTGCGGGAGACCAGTTTGGTAAAGCCTGTCACCTTTCTGAAAGAGACTGTTCGGTTCAGAGAAGAAACCAGAAACTTACTGAAGAAACTCCTTCTCCTTTCATGACGGACGAACTTCGTGAGAAAATGGGAGAAGCGGCTGTAAAAGCTGCAGAATTTATTGGATATGAAGGGGTGGGAACTATCGAATTCCTTGTAGACAAGCACAGAAATTTCTATTTCATGGAAATGAATACAAGAATTCAGGTAGAGCACCCTATTACTGAGCAGGTTATCGATTATGACCTGATCAGAGAACAGATTCTTCTGGCTGCAGGAACTCCGATTTCAGGAATTAATTATTATCCGAAATTGCATTCAATTGAGTGCAGAATTAATGCGGAAGATCCTTACATGGATTTCAGACCTTCTCCGGGGAAAATCACAGGATTAAATATTCCTGGAGGACATGGAGTAAGAGTGGATACGCACGTTTATTCAGGATATACAATTCCTTCTAACTACGATTCTATGATTGCAAAATTAATCACAACGGCTCAGACGCGTGAAGAAGCGATTGCAAAAATGAGAAGAGCACTGGAGGAATTTTATATTGAGGGTGTAAAAACAACAATTCCTTTCCACAGACAACTGATGGATAATGAGGATTACCTTTCAGGAAACTATACTACAAAATTCATGGAGGATTTTGTGATGGACAGAAAATATGATAATCACTAAATTGATTATTTAAAAATATTTGAACCGCCTCATTTTTGGGGCGGTTTTTTATTAAAAATCAAAACGAAAAGATATTTAAACTGTAATTGATAAGTGATTGGAATAATAATTTCTAAAACATTCTGTTCTATCATTAAATTGTACTTTTCCCACGAAAAATTTCAGTAGAAGATTTCTGTTTATTCATATCAATTATAATGTTTAAATTTGTACAAAACCTAAATTTATGTCAACAGTAGAAACAGTAAAAGACTCACAATATTTCATTGATCTTGAAGACCGACACGGAGCCCACAACTATCACCCTCTTCCGGTTGTTTTAGATAAAGGAGAAGGTGTTTTTGTCTGGGATGTGGAAGGAAAGAAATACTACGATTTCCTTTCTGCGTATTCTGCTGTGAACCAAGGTCATTCTCATCCGAAAATTGTAGGAGCATTAGTTGAGCAGGCTCAGAAACTGGCTTTAACATCAAGAGCTTTTTACAATTCGAAACTGGGAGAATACGAAAAAAAGATCACTACCCTATTTGGTTTTGATAAAGTTTTACCGATGAATTCCGGTGCTGAAGCAGTGGAAACGGCGGTAAAATTAGCAAGAAAATGGAGCTACGAAGTAAAAGGAATTTCTGAAAATGCTGCAAAAATCGTAGTTTGTGAAAATAATTTCCACGGAAGAACCACAACAATTGTTTCGTTCTCCAATGATCCTGATGCGAACCAGAATTACGGTCCGTTTACTCCAGGTTTTATTAAAATTCCTTACAACGACCTTGAAGCTTTAGAAGAAGTTTTAAACAGAGAAGCAGAAAATATTGCGGCATTTCTGGTTGAGCCTATTCAGGGTGAAGCCGGAGTATATGTTCCGAATGACGGATTTTTAAAAAATGCTTCTGAATTGTGTAAAAAGCATAATGTTCTTTTTATTGCCGATGAAGTTCAGACAGGAATTGCAAGAACAGGGAGATTAATCGCCTGTCATCACGAAGATGTACAACCTGATATTTTAATTTTAGGAAAAGCCCTTTCTGGCGGAATGTACCCCGTTTCAGCAGTTTTGGCGGATAATGAGATCATGAATGTGATTAAACCGGGACAACATGGTTCTACGTTCGGAGGAAATCCAATTGCGTGTGCAGTAGCTGTTGCAGCTTTAGATGTTGTAGAAGAAGAAAAACTTTCTGAAAGAGCGGAAGAACTGGGAAAATTATTCCGTTCTGAAGTTGAAAAAATCATCGAAAAGACAGACCTCATCACAAAAGTTAGAGGAAAAGGCTTGCTGAATGCTATTTTAATTAACGACACTCCTGAAAGTTCCACGGCATGGAATCTTTGTCTGAAGTTAAAAGAAAACGGACTGCTTGCAAAACCTACCCACGGAAATATTATCCGTTTGGCTCCGCCTTTGGTGATTACAGAAGAGCAATTGCTGGATTGCGTGAAAATTATTGAGAAAACTATTTTAGAATAGACCTGTTTTGGTAGAAATTATTATTCCGATATACAAAAAAACACCTGATGCAGATGATCTGATTTCGATAAATCAGGCATTCCATGTTTTAAAAAATCACAAAATTACGTTTATTCATCCCAAAAGTTTGGATGTGAGCAACTATGAAAAGTTCACATCCAGATTTTTGGCTTTTGATGATGTTTACTTTAAAAATATCCACGGCTACAACTGTCTTATGCTGAGTGTAGATTTCTACAACAGCTTTTCGGAAAAATATTTACTGATTTATCAGACCGACTGTTTCGTGTTTAAAGACGAGCTTCTGGATTGGTGTAATAAAGATTTTGATTATATTGGCGCTCCCTGGATCAGAAGTTCTGAGAAGATACCAATTGTAAAATTAGTCGTAGAGAGAATTTTGGTCAAAACCAAATCAGTAATTAATTATAAAAAGAAGGGAAAATTTCAGAAAGATAAATCGTTATTATATAATGAAGTCGGAAACGGAGGACTTTCTTTACGAAAACGTGCAAAGTTTTTGGAAGTACTTGAAAAAATACCTAACGTAGTTAAGATTTATTTAGATCCTAAACATTCAGGTAAATTTTATGCTGAAGATGTATTTTTCAGTATAGAACCTCAAAGAAACGGCATTAATTTTTTAAAACCTCATTATAAACAGGCATGTAGGTTCTCTATAGAAAACAAACAGGAAAAAGCCTTGAAAATAAATCACGGAAAACTTCCTTTTGGATGTCACAGGTGGACGAAAGAAAAAAATTTTTGGAGAGAAATTTTTAAAGAATTTAATGTTGAAATATAATGATATGATGAAAAAAGAATTTTCAGGTAAATCTATAATAATTGCAGTTCCTGATCATTTTGGTCTTCCTGAAAGATTTAAAGATAATTTAGAAGCGCTTGGATTTAATGTATTAGTAATTCCTGATACTGTAAAAGTAAAAATAGGCATTCTTAATACAATCATCCATGCTTATAAAAAGATATTTTTAGGTGATAAAACTTTTAAAAACAGAAAAAAAGCTGAACGGAAATTAGAGAGACAAATATTAACTCTTAATAATTACAATTTAAAATCATATGATTATGCTTTGGTAATCAGACCTGATCTTTTTAGTTCTGAGCTTATATCTGAAGTAAAGAAAAGAGCGAATTTAATTTCTGCTTATCAATGGGACGGTTTAGACAGATTCCCTTTGGTGTATGAAAGAATAGACTCTTTTGACCGCTTTTTTGTATTTGATGTTAATGATCTTGAAAAGAATACCAGACTTCTTCCTCTCACTAATTTTTATTTCGATGATATTAAATTAAGGGATAAAAAATTTGATGTTTATTTTGTAGGGACTTATATGAGAAATCGAATTGATTTACTTATAAAACTTGCCAGAAAGTTTCAGGATATGAAGCTTAAAACCTCCATAAATTTAAATATCAATTCTAAGGAAAAGGCAAAAAAATTTGTTAACGAGCCGATAACAATAATCGAAAAACCCATGCTCTTTAAAGATAACATTATTAATGTCTCTCAATCTGATATCATCTTAGATTTTGCAAATGATATTCATTATGGTATTTCCATGAGAACTTTCGAAGCGATCGGGTACGGAAAAAAATTAATCACAAATAATCCTTTAGTAAAAAAATATGATTTTTATAATTCAAATAATATTTTTGTGATTGAAGATGATAATATTGATGGTCTTGAATCTTTTATATCCACTCCCTATGTTGATCTACCTAAAGAAATTATAGAGAAATACAGTTTTACAAATTGGCTGAAATATGTCTTGGATATCCATCCGTATTTACCAATAAACCTACAATCTTAACATGATAAAAATATCTAATAATAGTATTTTTTATATAGTCTGTCCGGCAAACTATGCAAGTGGAGGACCGGAAGATCTTCATCAGATGGCATTGGCATTAATGCAAAGCGGGAAGAAAGTTTTCATGCATTATCTGAATTACGATGCAGAAAAAAATTCTTCTCCTATACACAAGGAATATGAACACTACCAAATTCCCTATACATTTTCTATAGAAAATTCCAGACAAAACATCATGATATTCCCAGAAACCTTTTCTATATTTATCTGGGAAAAAAAATATTCAAAAATTCAAAAAATAATCTGGTGGCTAAGCGTTTCTAATTTTTTCACTTCACTTAAAGCCTGGGAAGAAAATTTCAAAGAAAATCCGCCAAAACTAAAACACAGATTATTAGGAAGAATAAAGCTGCCGACAATTAAAAATATTAAAAAAGCAAAGATTCATCATTTAGCCCATTCATATTTTTCAGTCGATTTTTTACAAAAAAATAAAATAGAAACAATAGGCAAAATTTCAGGGTATATGGAAGATATGTTCCTTACAGGCAAAAGCTATGTTTCCCAGAAAAAAGATATTGTTACATATAATGCTGTTAAAAATAAAGATTTTCTTGATAAGATAAGAAACCTAACCCCAGAAATCAATTGGCTTCCAATGATTAATATGACACTGGACGAAGTTGCAGACTGCATGATATCCGCTAAGGTATATGTAGATTTTGGCCATCATCCAGGACGAGAAAAAATGCCCAGAGAGGCATGCTTATTAGATTGCTGTCTTATTATAGGTAAGGAGGGCTCCGCCTTTTTTAAACAGGATGTCCCCATCAAAGATGAATATCATTTTGATAAGACTGAGGAAAACATCCCTTTGATTATTGAAAAAATAAAAGACTGTATTGCTAATTACGATTCTAAAATAAAAGATTTTGCGGATTATAAACATGACCTTTTACAAGAAAAGATTATATTCCAAAAAAAAATAAATGAAATATTCGCAATAAATGAAATATGATTATTTAATAGTAGGAGCAGGTCTTTTCGGAAGTATATTTGCTTATGAAGCCCGGAAAAGAAATAAAAAATGTCTGATTATTGATAAACGTAATCATAAAGGAGGCAATATCTATTGTGAAAATATAAACGGTATTAATATCCATAAATACGGAGCGCATATTTTTCATACAAATGATAAGGAAATATGGGATTATGTAAATCAGTTTGCTGAATTTAACAACTATATAAATTCTCCAATAGCCTTTGCCAAAGGTAAGTATTATAACCTTCCGTTTAATATGAATACCTTTTATCAACTTTGGGGAACTAAAACTCCTTCTGAAGCTCTGAAAATAATTAATAGCCAAAGAAAATTATACGGAAAAGAAGATCCTAAGAATTTAGAAGAGCAGGCAATTTCTTTGGTAGGAAAAGATATTTATGATATTCTTATTAAAGAATATACCGAAAAACAATGGGGAAGAAAGGCTTCGGAACTTCCAAGCTTTATCATAAAAAGGCTTCCTGTAAGATTTACCTTCAATAATAACTACTTCAATGATAAATATCAGGGAATTCCTATTGGCGGGTATAATGTAATAATTGATAATTTATTAAAAGACATTGAAGTAAGAACAGAAGTGAATTTTTTTGATAATCGCGATTATTACGAAGGTATTGCAAATAAAATTGTATTTACAGGACAAATCGATGAGTTTTTTGAGTATCAATTTGGAGCTTTAGAATACAGATCTTTAAGATTTGAGCATGAAAGTATTGATACCGAAAATTTTCAGGGAAATGCAGTAATTAACTATAATGACGCAGAATACCCTTTCACGAGAATTATTGAACACAAGCATTTTGAATTTGGAAATCAAGAAAAAACTGTAATAACAAGAGAATTTCCAGATCATTGGACCATAGGAAAGGAAGCTTATTATCCTATCAACAATGAGGAAAATCAACAAAAATTTGAAAAATATAAAGCTTTAGCTAAAAATACAGAAAATGTAATTTTTGGAGGACGTCTTGCGGAATTCCGTTACTATGATATGCACCAGATTGTAGGCTCAGCTTTAACCAAAGTTAAAAAGGAATTCAATGAATACTAAAATAATCGTTGCCACTCATAAAGAAAAAGCGTTACTTAATAACGAAATATTCTTACCCATTCAGGTAAATGCTAAAGTAAATGATTATACCATTGACCCAACGTATTTATCAGATAGCACATTAGATAATATTTCTGAGAAAAATTATACATTCAATGAATTAACAGCATTATATTGGGCTTGGAAAAATCTTAAAAGTCCGGTTATTTTCGGATTAATGCATTACCGAAGATACTTGGATATTAATTACAAAAAAAAGTTGTTTAAAAAAGAATCACAAAACATTCTTGAGTCTGTACAAAAGAATGATTCCAGATTAAATAAACTTCTTGATACAAAAAAAACAGAAAAAAATACAATAAAACATTTAAAAAAATATGATTTTCTGGTTCCACGTCCTGCAATATGCAGTATTAACGGAATTATAACTTCTCTTGAAAATGATTATAAACATAATCATAACCCGGAAGATTGGGATATTTGTATGGATATTATTCGGAAAAAATTTCCAGATTATGACGAAAGTATTACAAAATACCTTGAAAATGGCAGTAATTTCTATATAGGAAATATGTTTATTACAAGATATGAGCTTATGAACGATTACTGCAATTGGCTTTTTACGATTCTATTTGAGACAGAACGAAAAATAACCTTTAGTGATGATCCTTATCAAAGAAGAGTCATCGGTTTTTTATCCGAGAGACTTTTCACCCTATATATATTACATAACAATTTCAGGTTAAAACATTTACCTATTCTTTTTGTAGAATAGAGAACAACAGTTAATTATAAAGACTTTGAATTAAAAATAAAAAGGCTACAGCAATCTGTAACCTTTTTATTTTTAATTCCTGTCATATTCATCCTCGAGCCTCACAATATCGTCCTCTCCGAAATACGTTCCGGTCTGTACTTCAATAAAAACGACCGGCTTATCCGAAAGATTCATTATTCTGTGTTTCGCACCAAGAGGTATAAAAATACTTTCACCGTAAGATAAACTGATCTCCTTATCATCCAGAACTATGGTTGCATTACCTTCAATGATCGTCCACTGTTCCTGTCTTTTATGATGATACTGGTAAGATAATTTCTGTCCCGGATTTACTTCTATTCTTTTCAGCTTATAATGTGGCTCATCCGCTAAAACATAATATTTTCCCCAAGGTCTTTCTCCGATTTCTAGCATATCTGTCTAATAATTTTTAGCGAATGTAGTCAAAATATTTTTTCAATACCAAAAGTGATATTAAATTTTCAACATTTTTATCATTAAACTGAGCTCTGTATTCTTTGGCTTTTCGTATTATTTCCAAAGCTTCATTTTCATGATCGATGTAATACTGAAGCTTTTCCTCAAGATTTTCATAATTCTCATCAATCCCGATAAAATGTACATCTGGTTTTAAAGTTCCTTCCATATACCATGTTTCCATCTTTAAAGGCGGCGAAACGGCAATAGAATTAGAAGACATGATCCATTTTAAATTCGTGGCAACATCATTTCCTTCAAGGCTTAAAATAAATTTACTTTTTAAATGCTCCCCGATCGAAATCTTAGGTTTTATCCATTCCTGATTTCCGTTTTTATTAACCTGGCCTAGATCACAAAGCGGATTATTAAAATATTTTTCATAAAATCTTTTTCGGTGTTCCTGATGAACTGCCGCTCTTCCAATCATGATA
Source organism: Chryseobacterium sp. HMWF035 (assembly GCF_003094695.1). Taxonomy (NCBI): domain Bacteria; kingdom Pseudomonadati; phylum Bacteroidota; class Flavobacteriia; order Flavobacteriales; family Weeksellaceae; genus Chryseobacterium; species Chryseobacterium sp. HMWF035. The sequence continues at coordinate 50,207 of NZ_QEHP01000028.1, forward strand.
TTTTTCTTTTCAGAAAAATTCAGGTCGTCTTTTACAGAGACGAAATGCCTCGCCTTATCAAGATTCAGTAAAATATTGTTCTCATTATTTCCGTGAATAGGACGGCTTTTCGTGATTTTGGGAAAATCCAGAATGGTATTAACATCACCAAATGCAAAATCTATTTTTAAATCTTTCGGAAAATATCTTGCATACTCATAAGTATCAAAATAGTAGGCTTTCGGAGTTTTAGGCTTCAAAAGATCTGCGATTGTAGTTCCGGAATGATTTACTTGGGTTTCCGATGAAATCTTGTTGTAGTAGTCTACTCTTCTTTCAACTGTTGTAAGCTGTTCTTTGGAGACGGTTTTATAGAGATCATCAATCTTTTTTTCGAAAGATTTTACAGGAAATAATCCTCTTGCAAATCCCTGAATATAAAAAGACAACTTATTCTGTTTTTTAACTTGTGCCATGGTGAATTTAAAACTCCACAAAAATACAGCATTATATCTGTTATTTTTCGAAAAGGAAATTATTTTAATTGATTTTTACACTTAGAAAATTAAATCGTTCAAATAGATGATTAAAATTAGTTTATCGCAAATAAATGTACCTTTTTATATTAGTTTAAGTAAATTTGCAAAAATTTTTATTTAAAATGGACAAAGTAAGAGTACGTTTTGCTCCAAGTCCTACGGGACCTTTACATTTAGGAGGCGTAAGAACCGCATTATACGATTATCTTTTTGCTAAAAACCAGGGAGGTGAATTTGTATTGAGAATTGAAGATACAGATACCGCAAGATACGTTGAAGGAGCAGAAGAATACATTGAAGAAGCCCTTGAATGGTGCGGAATTATTGCCGATGAAAGCCCGAAAAAAGGAGGAAAATTCGCTCCGTACAGACAATCTGAAAGAAGACATATTTACGATAAATATACAGAGCAGATCTTAAAAACAGATTATGCTTATATCGCTTTTGATACTGCTGAAGAACTGGACGCGATCCGTGCAGAATATGAGGCAAGAGGAGACGTTTTTTCTTATGACAATAAATCAAGAAACCGTTTGAGAAACAGTATTGCACTTTCTGAAGAGGAAGTTCAGAAATTGCTGGATGAAAAAACGCCGTATGTCGTGAGATTCAAAATGCCGATCGACAGAACATTAAATCTTGTAGACATCATCAGAGGAAATTCGTCCGTGAATACCAATACTTTAGACGATAAAGTTCTGGTAAAAAACGATGGAATGCCGACTTATCATTTCGCCAACATCATCGATGACCACGAAATGGAAATTTCTCACGTTATCCGTGGTGAAGAATGGCTGCCTTCTTTAGGACTGCATACCTTATTATATGAAGCAATGGGTTGGGAAGCGCCTCAGTTTGCCCATCTTTCTTTGATTTTAAAACCTGAAGGAAAAGGAAAACTAAGCAAAAGAGATGGCGATAAATTCGGGTTCCCTGTATTTCCTTTGAATTTTACAGATCCTGCAACAGGAAATATTTCCAAAGGATACAGAGAAAGCGGATATCTGCCTGAAGCATTCATCAATATGGTTGCACTTTTGGGCTGGTCTCCTGCAGACGATAAAGAAATTTTATCTCTGGATGAAATGGCAAAAGAATTTGATCTGAACAAAGTTCATAAAGCCGGAGCAAGATTCAGCAAAGAAAAAACAGAATGGTTCAATCATCAGTACATCCAGAAAACTTCGGATGAAGATTTACTGAATATTCTTAAAAATTCAGATTTAAATTTAACATTGTCAGACGACAAACTGTTAAAAGTGATTAAGCTGATGAAGGAAAGAGCTACTTTCCCGAAAGACATCTACGAAAACGGAAAATTCTTCTTCGAAGCCCCTATTTCTTATGATGAAAAAGCATCTAAAAAAGCCTGGAATGATGAAACTTCGGCAATTTTAGGGGAATTGGCTTCAAATCTTGAAGGAGCTGATTTTAATGCTGAAAATCTTAAGCAGACGGTTCATGATTTCGCCGAAAATAAAGGTCTGGGAATGGGTAAAGTGATGATGCCTTTACGTTTGTCGTTGGTTGGAGAACTGAAAGGACCAGATGTTCCGGACATCATGGAACTTCTTGGAAAAGAGGAAACTATCTCCAGAATAAACAATGCTATCAATAATTTTAAATAGATTTTGATAATTTTTCATAAATTTGAAAGATTTAATTTACTTCAAGAATGGAATATTTAAGTTTCGAACTTCCTATAAAAGAATTAATGGACCAATACCAAACCTGTTCTTTAGTAGGAGAAGAAAGTGGTGTTGATGTAAAATTAGCATGTAGCCAGATCGAGGATAAAATCATAGAAAAGAAAAAAGAAATCTATGGAAATCTTACCCCTTGGCAAAGAGTACAACTTTCCCGCCATCCGGATCGTCCTTACACACTGGACTACATCCACGGAATGGTGGATAAAGGCAGTTTCTTAGAACTTCACGGAGACAGAAATTTCGCAGATGATCCTGCCATGATCGGTGGTTTAGCAACCTTGGACGGTCAGAAAGTAATGATCATCGGAACTCAGAAAGGAAGAACTACAAAAGAAAGACAGCACAGAAGATTCGGAATGCCGAATCCTGAAGGATACAGAAAAGCTTTGAGACTGATGAAGCTTGCAGAAAAATTCAGAATTCCTGTAATCACTTTGGTAGATACACCGGGAGCTTATCCTGGTCTTGAAGCGGAAGAAAGAGGACAGGGAGAAGCAATTGCAAGAAACATTTTCGAAATGACGATGCTTAAAACTCCTATTTTCACCTACATTATTGGTGAAGGAGCGAGTGGCGGAGCATTAGGAATTGGTGTAGGAAACAAAGTATATATGTTGGAAAACACTTGGTATACGGTAATTGCACCGGAAAGCTGTTCATCCATCCTTTGGAGAAACTGGGATCATAAAGAAGATGCGGCAAACGCTCTGAACCTGACTCCGAAAGATGCTTTAAGAGAAAAATTCATCGACGGAATTGTGGAAGAACCTCTTGGAGGAGCACATTATGATCCTGAAACAACCTATCTGAACCTTAAAAATTCAATATTGCAGAACATCAAAGCCTTTTCAAAATTCACTGGAAAAGAACTTGAAACCCAAAGACAGGAGAAATTCATTGCGATGGGGCAATTTAAAGGATAAAATATAAAACCCGGTTAAGAAAAATTTCCTTAACCGGTTTTTTTTATTGTTTGTTTTTTGTACAAAATAAAGGTTAACTTTCACTACTGCTTGGTAAAGATTAAATCTTTTGTTTCTGGTAGATAAATCGTTGTATCTAAATTAGGAGGGCATTTAGCTGCTGTTGTAACTATATCATTGGGTCTATATTCCCACGAAACTTGTGTTGGACTAATTTTTTTTAGTTTAATTCCTCCAAAACCTATGTTACAATTTGTACCCGTATAAGCAAAATTTACTGTATTTTCAATTGAATCAATATCAATACTGTACAAAGCTGCAATATTAAGATTATTATTTTGGGTATCCTGTAAAATAACTCCAGATGGATTTTTCACAATATATTTTATTACTAAAACATCCATATAATAATTCTTTTGACTACTTTCTTCTAATTTATGTTCTTGCTTAGTTATATAAAGAGTAATCTCTTTACCATTAAAACTTGCTTTATAAATTCCTATGTAAGAATTAAGCTCATTATTAATATCTTTTAAATATGCACCATTTGGTATATCAAAAAAAGAAGTATTAAGAGGTAAAGTTTGAGCTTGACAAGAAACTAAGCTAGTAATTAAAGCTAATGTTAAAAATTTAATTAAGTTCATATTTTATATTTAAAATTTTTTAATTAAGGACAAGGTGTCCCTACAGGAATTCCATTTATGTCTAAATTTACATTATAAACGTTACCATTAGGTTCTATTCGCTGCAAATTCACTTTTCCACTTAAATTCATAGTTTTTAGTGTTTCTAGAAATAATTTTTCCAACCCTTTCCATAAGCAAAAAACCGCCTTTCAGCGGTTTATATCTATTGCTTTATGAAAATTAAATCCTTTGTTTCTGGAAGATAAATGTTTGTGTCCAAAGCAGGAGGACATTTATCCGTTGTAGTTACAATATCATCTGGACGATACTCCCAAGAAATTTGTGTAGCATTTATTTTTTTTAAATAAATATCTCCCCAGCCGACACTACAATTTGTACCGCTATAATAAAATGTGATTGCATTTTTAGAAGGACTCGTTCCTATGCTATAGAATTCAATATCAGTAAAATTATTCTGAGTATCTTGCAAAATAACTCCTGATGAATTTTTCACAATATACTTTACAATTAATGCATCCATATAATAAGTTTTTTGCCCTGTTTGTTCTAACTTGTTTTCTTGTTTAGTAATAAATAAAGTAATTTCATTCCCATTAAAATTAGCTTTATAAGTTCCTACATAAGGTGATAATTCATTATTAGTATCTTTAAGGTAAGCCCCATTAGGAATAGTTGAAAAAGCTGTATTAAGAGGCAAATTTTGTGCTTTACAAGAAATTAAACTTATAAACAATGTTAATGCAAATAAAATTTTTGTTTGTATTGTATTCATATTTATTTTTTTAATTGATTATTAAGGACAAGGTGTTCCAATAGGTATACCATTACTATTTTCAGTTACATTATAAACTGTTCCGTTTGGTTCTACTCGTTGCAGGTTTACCTTTCCACTTAAATTCATAATTTTTAATGTTTCAAGAAATAATTTTTCTAATCCTTTTTCATTTAAGTCACCTGCTGAATTTTTGAGATATGTATTCCCGTTTAAATTCGTATCTGTTAATTCTCTAATAATTTTACGGTAATTTTTTTCAAATTGATTCATTTGTGCCGTTGTATAAGTATAACCTCCCAATTCCGCACCTGTTCCTGTATAAGTTATTACATAGTTTATAAATTGCTGATTGCTTGGTGGACAATTACACCATTCCGCTGCAATCATCCCTAAATAAGCATTTCCAACACCATCTTGTATACTTTGTGCAGCTGCAAATCCAAATAGAGCATCTATATCTGGTGGGGAAAACATATGTGTTCCTAATGCTGTGTGATTATGGTATCCTCCATAAGAATCAGTCACGTCATTAAATATCACATGGTGAGCCGCACTAACATTAGCAGGAACTATTGTTCCGTCTTTCTTCTCTTTAAAACCTATTTCTCCTGCGTTTATGTTACTCAGAGTGCTTAATGCCTGTGCTTTTACATTATTTATTCCCGCTTGTACATTTGGTTTATTAAGGACAGATTTAGTTTTCTCACAGGGTGTCTGGTTAATCGCAGTACTGTCTTCAGGATTTCCAAATCCACCCCCGAAAGGCGGATAATCATAACCACCGTTCCCGCTTCCATCATCCGGATTCTCAAAAGTATCAATGGTAAGATCGATACAGATGGTG
>NZ_QEHP01000029.1:0-25398 GCF_003094695.1 Chryseobacterium sp. HMWF035
CTTGTGAGATGTGAAAATAATTTTTGAAATTATATATAATTAAAAATATTTTATTTTTATTAGTGAATGCACAAATGGGGTATGGTACACTTTTATACATTCACTGGTTAAAATGTAATTTAAAATCTTTAAAAACTTATGAAAAAATTTTTATTAACAGCGACTATGTTAGTCGGATTTGTGGCGATCGCTCAGGCTCAGCAAGGAAGAGTGGGGATTAATACAACTACTCCCGCTGCGACTTTAGATGTTGTGGGTGCGCCAGCTGACGCAACTAAGCCGGACGCATTATTGGTCCCTCGTTTAACAAGAGGTCAGTTACAGGGAAAAGATGCAGTGTATACTGCCACCCAAAACGGAGCATTAGCATTTGTTTCCTCGATTGCTGATGGTACTGCTACTGGAAAAGCAGTAAATATTGCGGCTACCGGATTCTATTACTATGATGCACCAAACTCTGTTTGGGTTGCTGTAGGTGGAGGTGGAGCTTCAACTCAAAGATATGAAACAATAAGAGGTACTGCAGTTATTGTTCCTGGAGCATCTTACACTGTTGGTAACAATGATTATTTTATTGAAACTACAGCAGCAGCAGGTGTTACCATAACGTTACCAGCAGCAACTGCCGCCAATAATGGTAGAGTTGTGGTTGTGTCTAATCAAAATACTGCAGCTTCTACGGTTACTGTAGTTGATGCAAGTAGTACACCCGTTGCAGGTACGGCTACTGTTTTGCAGTTTAGAGGGAAACATTTCATTTCAGATGGAACAAAATGGGTTTCAATCTCTTACAATTAATCTTTAAAATTCAAACAATGAAAAAAATAGTTTTATTTAGCATAGTTTCTCTCCTGTCATCTAACTTTTATTATTCTCAGATAGCAACAAACCAAACGCCTGTTGCAACTATAACTGATGAGAACGCATTTCTAGATGCAAGTTCAAATTTTGATCAGAGTGCTAACTCTTCTAATACAGTTGGTAAAGGGTTAGTATATCCTAGAACAAACCTTACAACGTGGGTATTCAAAACTGATATAGTTGACGGAATCAATTTCCCAACAGGATTTGATGGAATGGTTGTATACAATACAGGTACAGGAAATACTTTAACAGGAACCAATAATCCAAGTGTTGCCTCTGCTGTGACTCCAGGATTTTACTATTTCTCAAATCCAATAGTAGCAGGAAGTGCAACAGGAAGTGCAGCCGTTACAAATGGAAGATGGTTACCTTTGGGAGCTGCTTCTGCAAAGTTTAACGCTGTAAATAATGCTGCTGCTGGTGTTGCAACAAATACATTAGTTGACGGTAATCAGGTTTATGCATATAAAGGACAATTTACTACTACAGGAAGCTCAACAGCTGTAACGTTAGCTGTTCCAACTGGTCTTACATCAATGTATGGAATTACCATCTTTAAAAAGGCTTCAACAGGTAACAAAGTTGTATTCTCTAAAGAATTATATTCTTATGATTCTTCAACCGGTGCTGCGATTACAGGCTCTCAAAGTATGTCCGTAGTTTATCCAGCTGATACATATGATTATATTATTGAATATTTCAAATAATATTTGAATAATAACAAATAGACAATATTTAAAAACCAATGAGATGTCCTCATTGGTTTTTTAGTTTATATAAAGTGCGTTTATGGGTTATCTAGCAGGATAATTTGATCTCCTTATGTATCCTTATTTTAATGCTATAAATTTCCGTTTAGCTTTATACAGCAATTTTAATAAAATTGTTCGTAAACTAAAATCTGCAATAAATTTTTTCTTAAAAAATAAAATCTTAAAATTCATTAACTTATTGATTGGTAGAGGAATAATTGTGTTAAAAATATCTTAATCTCAATAATTTAGTTAAAATTGTTAACTTTTACCTTTATTTTTTAACACTTTTTAACAATAGCTCTTAAATACCCTATCCATAGGAAGTTAAGAAAAATATTAACATAAAATTTTATTTTCATTAACACTTGTTAACAAATAAAATAGGTCTTTTAAAAGATTCCTTATAGATTTGCCCCTGTCAAAACCAATAAAATTTCAAAATGATGAAAAGATTCATTCTCGTAATCATAATGATGATTTCAACCTTTGGTATTTATTCTTTCAAAATGAATGCCATAGATGCGAAAAAAACAAGTTATGCATCGTACTACCACGATAAGTTTAACGGTAGAAAAACTGCAAGCGGAGAAATCTTTGATAATGCAAAGTTCACCGCAGCCAACAGAACGCTTCCATTTGGAACAAACATTAAGGTAACGAACCTTAACAATGGTAAAGAGGTAATAGTGAAAGTAAATGATAGAGGACCTTACCATTCATCAAGAGCTTTAGATATGTCTAAAGCAGCGTTCGATGAAATCGGAGATACCGACAGAGGTACAATTCCGGTGGAATATGAAATTGTCGACTAAAATTTATGATTTTAAATTTTAAAAAGCCAACTGATTCAGTTGGCTTTTTGCTTTCTTTTAAAGGCTTAATTCTACTAAGGCAGGACAATGATCAGAATGCACGGCTTCTTTCAAAATAACAGCTCTTGTGAGCTTATCTTTCAAACTGTAGGAAGTGAAATTATAATCCAGTCTCCACCCTTTATTTCTTTCCCGTGAATTTTGTCTGTAACTCCACCATGTATAATGGTCGGGTTCATTATTAAAAAATCTGAAACTGTCGATCAGTTCGCATTCGTTGATAAAATTCGTCATCCACTCTCTTTCCATCGGTAAAAAGCCGGAAACATTTTTCAAACCTGTCGGGTTATGAATATCTATCGCTTCATGACAGATATTAAAATCGCCGGAAATAATAAGATTCGGAATTTCCTTCTTTAAATTTTTAATATACTCTAAAAAATCATGGCAAAACTGCATTTTGAATTCCAGGCGCTCAATATTCGAGGCAGAGGGAACATATACCGAAATGGCAGAAAACCCGTCAAAATCTGCACGGATGATTCTTCCTTCGTTATCATAACTTTCAATACCGCAGCCATATTCTACATGACTGGGTTTTGTTTTAGACGCAATTCCGACGCCGCTGTAGCCTTTTCTTACTGCGGAATGCCAATAACTGTGATATCCCAGTTTTTCGAGACTTTCAATATCGATCTGGTCGTTTCCTGCCTTACTTTCCTGAATGCAGATGATGTCCGGATCCGCTGTTTTCAGCCAGCCTAAAAAATCTTTGGTAAATGCAGCACGGATTCCGTTGACGTTATAAGTGATTAATTTCATGATTCAAAAGTATTAATAAAAAAGAAGCGGAAAAAATCTTTGATTTTTTCCGCCCCTCTCTTCACCCGAAGTCAAACTATGAAAAACTACTTGGGTTCCAAAATACTGAATGGAATGATGCACTCTTCCAGAGAAATCCCTCCATGTTGATACGTTTCTTTATAGTAATTCACAAAGTGATTATAGTTCTTTGGATAAGCAAGGAAAATATTATTCTTCGCAAAAATATATTTAGAGCTTAAATTTCCTTTCGGTAAAAACAGCTTTTCAGGATTCGTAATTGCCCAAACATCACTGTCGTCATACGTTAAACTTTTTCCGGTTTTATAACGGATATTCGTAGAAGTTTCTCTGTCTCCTACAACTTTGCTCGGCTTTTTCACATAAACCGTTCCATGATCGGTGGTGATTACTAATTTGAAACCACTTTCAGCGGCAACTTTAATAATTTTCAGTAAAGAAGAATTCTCAAACCAGTTCAATGTTAAAGATCTGAACGTTTTATCATCACGAATCAGTTGGTCAACAATATGATTATCCGTTTTTGCATGAGAAAGAATATCAATAAAATTATAAACAATTACCAACAGGTCATTGTTTTTATGCTGATTAAAATCGTCATAAATCTTTCTCTCAAAATCAGCATTCAGCACTTTCAGGTACTTCATGGATTTGGAGCTTAAACCGATTCTTTTCATCTGATCTTCCAGAAAATCGCGCTCAAATTCATTTTTATTTCCTTCCTCATTATCGTTGAACCATTTATCAGGAAAACGCTTTTCAATTTCAGAAGGCATTAAACCCGCAAAAAAAGAATTTCTCGCATACTGAGTTGCAGTAGGAAGAATACTGTAGTAATAATCTTCAGAAACCTTATTATAGAATTTTGTGAACAAAGGTTCAATCATTTTCCATTGGTCATAACGGAGATTATCCACCATCAGCAATAAAACTTTATCCTTTTCTACCTCAGGTTTTATCTTATCTTTAAAAAGCGTGTGGCTCATAATAGGTTTGTCTGAACCATGAAGCCAGTCTTCATAATTATTTTCAATAAATTTTGCGAACTGGATATTGGCCTCCTCTTTTTGCGACTGAAGAAGATCTGCAAACTCATTATCTGCTACTTTATCAAATTTAATTTCCCAGTTAAGGATTTTCTTATAATATTCAGCCCAATCCTGATACGTTCTCAGATAAGAAAGTTCCATAGAAAGATTTCTGAATTCCTGCTGATACTGCAAAATCGTTTTCTGCTCCACAAGATTATCCTGCTGAAGATTCTTCTTTAACGACAGTAAAATCTGGTTCGGATTCACCGGTTTCAGGATATAATCCGCAATCTGAGATCCGATTGCTTCTTCCATGATGTGTTCCTCCTCACTTTTCGTCACCATTACTATTTTAAGAGAATTATCTTTATCCTTAATCATCGGAATGGCTTCCAGTCCCGAAATTCCGGGCATATTTTCATCAATCAGGGTCAGTGCAAACTTTTCCGAGTCCATGAGTTCAAGTGCCTCATTAACATTGTTTACGGGAGTTACCTGATATCCCTTTTTTTCAAGAAAAACGATGTGTGGTTTTAGTAAATCTATTTCATCATCTATCCATAATATCTTTTCCGACATAATTATTTTTTTACATGGTTATTGTATCAAATTGCTGACCAATTAATTCTAAAATCTGCCAAAATCCGCAGATGTAAAGTTAAATATAAGTTAAATGAAATAACGTAATAATTGTGTTTTTGTTTTGTCTATTGCCCACTTTTTAAATATTCAAGAGCCCTTTCCAGAATTTCGTCTTTTCCCTGCTGTATTCCTTTCACCGTAGGACGTACGATAATGTCAGGAATAATCCCGATTCTCTGCGTTTCTCTTCCGTCCGGATAATACGCTCCCAAACCCGTAAAACACGTTTTAAGACCGGCAATATTAAATGAAATGACATCACCGTTTGCTCCCGAAGTGTATCCACCGATTACTTTTGCTTTCGGATGCTGCTTAAGCATCATTACGGTTGTTTCAGCCTGACTTTGCGTCACCTCATTCACCAGAATGACCACATTTCCTTTATAATAATCCGGATTATTTCTTCCGATGTTGTTTTTACGGCGGTAAAATTTGCTTAAATAATTGGTTTCTGGAAAAATAAATTCATAATAAATTTTATTTTCAGGAAGCAGCAACCTGCTCAACGGCAAAATCGTCATATTCGGATAATTTCTGGAGTCGAAAATGATCGATTCTGTATTTTTCAGATTTTCGAACATATCATTCAGATCAGATCTTTTGATTAATCCCATGTTCACATAACCCATCTTTTTTTCATCATCGAGAAACTTCCATTTTTCAGGAACAGGAGGATTTTCGCGAATAATTTCTTTCTGCAAATACGTTTTTACTTTTATGGCTAAATTAATTCCGTCCCTTTCAATTTTAAGCCCGAGAGAATCTTTATTGGTGTACAGGAAAAGATATTTCGACTTGTTGATCTTTCCCCATGAATTCGAAGCCGGAAGATATTTTCCAAACAAATTAATTTTCTGCGGAATCGTTAATCCTTCAACATCGTAGATCACATCACCAATTTTGAGCGGATTTTCTTCATTAAAAATAGTCGGATATGTTTTCGTTACAACCAGCTTTCCTTCCGCATAAGAATACTGTACCGGAACATTTTTTCTTCCGTATTGGTTTAAACTAGTCAGCCTTGAAAATAAAAAAGCGTGCGAATCATCCGTTTTGGTCACAAGTTCCGCTAAAGTTAAATGATAGCTTTCATCACTATCAACAGCAAGAAATTTTGGAATCATTTCACTTAAAACATCATTCCAGTTTTGATCGGTTTTGTATTTGTACGCAAAAAAATATTCTGCATAATTCCAGTATCTGAAGAATTCCAAAAGAGCAATTTGTTTTGAAGTAAATTTCGAGCCGTAAGAATTTTCATTCCTGAAATAAACCTTTCTTCCGTTTAATCCGAAATAATAATTTTCACCGGTATTCCTGTTGTTCTCAATAAATTTCAGCTTTTCACGTACATTTTCAGAAAAAATACGCTGATCATTCATCCATCCGAGATCAAAATTTTTTAAGAAATAAACTTTATCGTTATCATTTACGCAATTTTTACAATCTTCAATTTTTCCGAGACTTTCAATCCAGTTAGCATAAAATTCATTCAATTGATCTTTATTGTTAATATTTTCAAGTTCATCAATTTTCTGAAATAATTGCTGATCCCAGTTGAACTGTCCTTTCGATACATTCGGATGATAATACTTTAAAAATCCCCATACTTTGCATAACGATTCAAGCTTTTGGGTTTCCGATAAAGTCTGCGCCGAAAAATGTAAGTTTAAAAATAAGATAATGAAAAGGGAGAATTTTCTCATGAAAAGGTTATTCAATCAAAGATAGCTTTTAAACACAAACAGCACAACTATTTATTCAAAGAAGATTTTATCCAGCCTTTGCTGAGTGAAACGCTTTTGCGAACGAAAATATGCAGCACAACTGTAAACAAAATCTTTGCGGACTTTGTGTTAAAAACAAATTCAACAAAGAAAGTTACTTTTAAAACAACAAACAGTTTAATGAAAATTAATTACCTCTAAAATATAAAATTCCTAAATTTGTTTGCAAATACAGACGTTTTCAATGCAGAATAAGCTAAAAATCATCAACGATCCCGTTCACGGATTCATCAAAATTCCCCATGAAATTTTATTCGACATCATAGAGCATCCTTACTTCCAGAGATTAAGAAGGATAGGACAGACTGGGCTTTTGAACCTCATTTTTCCGGGCGCTACACATACAAGATTTCATCACGCTTTGGGAGCCATGCATCTGATGTTTACCGCATTGGAAACTTTGAAGCAGAAAGGCGTGAAAATTTCAGAAGAGGAAGAAAAAGGAGCCATGTTGGCGATTTTAATGCATGATATTGGTCATGGACCGTTTTCCCACGCTTTAGAAAATATGCTGATGGACGATTGGCATCACGAAAAATTATCTTTATTACTCATGAATCGCCTGAATGATGAATTTAACGGAGAATTGTCTTGTGCCATCGAAATGTTTCAGGGAAAATACCACCGTAAGTTTTTCAACCAGCTTATTTCCTCACAACTGGATGTGGACAGACTCGATTATCTGAAACGGGATAGCTTTTTTACGGGAGTTTCCGAAGGAAGCATCAATACACAGAGAATCATCTCTATGATGAACGTTTGCGATGAAGGCGAATTGGTGATTGATGCAAAAGGTGTCTATTCTATTGAGAATTTCCTTACCGCAAGAATGTTTATGTATTGGCAGGTATACTACCATAAAACGTCTGCTCTGGCAGAATTTCTTCTCGTTAAAATTTTAGAAAGAGCCAAACTTTTGGTGTCGCAGGGAATCGATTTACCGGCAGCGGAAAATCTGAAATACTTTCTTCATCGCGGGAAAAGTGCTGCTACAGATGAAGATATTGAAAGATTCACGCAGTTGGACGACAATGATATTATTCAGGCAATGAAAAACTGGCAGCACGCAGACGACATGATTTTGTCTTACTGGTGTAAATGTGTGATCCAGAGAAACCTTCCGAAAACCATAATTTCTTCACATCCTTTTGATGAAAGTTTTATTGAAGAAAAAGTAAAAAATGTGAATGAATTTTTCGGAATTCATAATGGTAAAGAACTCGTCCATGAGATCAAGAGAAAACTGCTTCCGTACGATACTGAAAAACAGCCGATTTATCTGTTGCAGAAAAACGGTAAAAAAATCCGTCTTGACGAATCGGAAGACCAGCTTTTATCGGGCTTGATGGTAAACAAAACAACAAGGTATATTCTTACTTTTCCAAGGAATATTTCACACATTATTTCTTAAAGAATATTAAAATTTACGTTCCGAAAACTAAAAAATGTTTGCGAATTACAGAATTTCTTATCTTTGCAGAATATGGAATTTACAGCTTCGCAAATTGCAAGTTTTATCGACGGAAAAATAATAGGTGACGAGAATGCACTTATTACTGGAGTTTCGCCCATAGAAAGTGGGGAAACAGGACATCTTTCTTTCATCGCGCAGGATAGATTTTCGCATTATTTAGAGACTTCAAAATGTTCCGTTATCATTGTTTCGGAAAAGCTTATCTCAAAAGATTCTTATAATCCTACCGTTATTACAGTAAAGGATGCCTATCTCTCATTTCAGATTCTCATGAATCTTTATCAGGAAATGCAGGGCAGAAGAACAGGAATCGAAAACGGTTCTTCCATCCATGAAACCGCTGTAATCGGCGAGAATGTGTATATCGGAGCTTTTACCTACGTTTCAGAAAAAGCAAAAGTAGGAGAAGGAAGCCAGATTTATCCGCAGGTTTACATCGGAAAAGGCGTGAAAATCGGGAAAAACTGCAAAATCGACAGTGGTGCGAGAATTTATGATTACTGCATCATCGGAGACAATTGTGTTATTCATTCCAACACAGTGATCGGAGGAGATGGTTTTGGATTTCAGCCAACTCCGGATGGATTCAAAAAAATTCCGCAGTTAGGAAATGTGATCATTGAAGATGATGTGGAAATTGGTTCCAACTGCAGTATAGACAGAGCAACCATCGGTTCTACCGTAATAGGAAAAGGAACAAAGATCGATAACCTGATCCAGATTGCACACAACGTAAAAATCGGAAAAAATAACGTAATTGCTGCGCAAGCCGGAATTGCAGGATCTACAACCATCGGAGACTGGAACCAGATCGGAGGTCAGGTGGGCGTTGTAGGACACATCAAAATAGGAAATCAGGTAAAAATACAGGCTCAGAGTGGTGTAAATTCCAGCGTAAACGACAGAGAAACCATTTACGGTTCTCCGGCGATCAGCTACAACGACTATCTTAGAAGTTATGTACATTTCAGAAACTTACCTGAAGTGGTTAAAAGAATAAATAATCTCGAGAATAACTCAAAAGATTAAACTAATGAGTGATATGCAAAAAACACTTCAGCAGGAAGTGACACTTTCCGGAATCGGACTTCATACTGGTAAAGAAGTAAAATTAACCATGAAACCTGCAAAAGAAAATACAGGTTTTGTATTCGTAAGAACAGATTTGGAAGGGCATCCTCAGGTCGAAGCAGACGTTAACTACGTTGTGGCTACAGAAAGAGGAACAACATTAGAAAAACTGGGCGTGAAAATCACAACTTGTGAGCATCTTCTGGCTGCTTTGGTAGGATGTGATATCGACAACGCTATTTTAGAAATGGATGCTTCTGAGCCGCCGATTTTAGACGGTTCTTCAAAATTCTTTGTAGAAGCAATCGAAAGCGTAGGTGTGGTAGACCAAAATATTGCAAGAGAATATCTTGTGGTAAAAGAAGTGCTTACTTACAGCGATCCGGCTACAGGATCTGAGATCACCATTATTCCTTCAGATACCTACGAAGTAACAACGATGGTAGACTTTGGAACCAAAGTTTTAGGAACTCAAAATGCTACGCTTAAAAATATTTCCGAGTTTAAAGAAGAAATTTCATCGGCAAGAACATTCAGCTTCTTACACGAGCTGGAAATGCTTTTGGATCATGGATTGATCAAAGGGGGAGATATTTCCAACGCAATTGTTTATGTAGATAAAGATCTTACACCGGAAACTACAGAAAAACTAAAGAAAGCCTTTGGTAAAGATAACGTATCAATAAGACCAAACGGAATTCTTGATAACCTGAACTTAAACTATCCCAACGAAGCCGCAAGACACAAATTACTCGATGTGATCGGTGATCTGGCTTTGGCAGGAGTGAAAATAAAAGGAAAAGTAATTGCCAACAAACCGGGACATTACGTAAATACCCAGTTTGCAAAAAAACTGAACCGTCAGTGGAAATTGCAGAAGAAGAAAAATGTTCCTGATTTTGATTTAACAAAAGAACCGGTTTTCGATATCAACGGAATCATGAAACTCATGCCTCACAGACCTCCGTTCTTGTTGATCGATAAAATTCTTGAGCTTTCAGATTCTCATGTTGTAGGTCTTAAAAATGTTACAATGAACGAACCTTTCTTCGTTGGACATTTCCCGAAAGAACCCGTAATGCCGGGAGTTTTACAGGTAGAAGCTTTAGCTCAGACAGGGGGGATTCTTGTTTTGGCAAGTGTTCCGGATCCCGAAAATTACTCTACGTATTTTATTAAAATAGATAAAGTAAAATTCAAGAGAAAAGTAATTCCCGGAGATACGCTTATTTTCAAGATTGAATTAATAGAGCCTATCAGAAGAGGAATTGTTCATATGCAGGGTTATGGTTACGTAGGAGATACAGTAGCGGTAGAAGCAGAACTTATGGCCCAAGTTGCAAAAAATAAAGTTGATTAAATGATTCATCAATTAGCAGCCGTAGATAAACGTGCGAAAATCAGCAAAAATGTAATCGTAGAACCCTTTACTACTATTGCAGGGGACGTGGAAATTGGCGAAGGAACATGGATTGGTCCCAATGTTACCATCATGGATGGTGCAAGAATCGGTAAAAATTGCAGAATTTTTCCGGGAACGGTAATTTCTGCGATTCCTCAGGATTTGAAATTTGATGGTGAAGATACGCAGGTAATTATCGGCGATGAAACAACGATCAGAGAATGTGTAACGGTAAACAGAGGAACAAAAGCCCTCGGATTTACCAAAATAGGGAAAAACTGCCTTATTATGGCAACTTCCCATATTGCTCATGACTGTGTTATCGGAGATCATGTGATCATCGTAAACGGGTGCGGTATTGCAGGCCACGTAGAAATCGGAGATTATACCGTAATGGGTGGTTTATCTGCTGTTCATCAGTTCGGAAAAATCGGAAAACATGTAATGATTTCAGGAGGTACTCTGGTAAGAAAAGACATTCCGCCTTACGTAAAAGTAGCGAGAGAGCCGATGTCTTATGCAGGAATTAATTCAGTAGGTTTAAGAAGGAGAGGATTTACCAACGAAAAAATCTTTGAAATTCAGAAAATTTACAGAGCAATTTTCCAGATGAAAATGAATGTTTCCCAAGCGTTGCTTTACATCGAAAAAGAAATGCTTCCGACGGCTGAAAGAGATGAAATCCTTCAGTTTATCCAGAACTCTCCGAGAGGGATCGTAAAAGGATACGGAACAGGGAAGGAAAGAGAATAATAAAGAAAAATTTAGCACTGTTATCAAATGAAAAGTCTGATTTTTGTTTTAATGTTTTTTACCATATCTTTTTTGTCCGGACAACAGACAGAAGGATTAAAAACGGAAAAAACAGCCAAGACTTCTATTTTGGAAAGAAGACTGCCTTCAAAATCCAATGACAGCATTGCTAAACATAATCTGAATGATATTCTGAAACAGAATAATTCCGGTAGCAGTTCAATTTTTGGAACTGCAAATCCTTATCATTCCGAGATCCAGACCAATGTAAACAGACTGAACAACAATGTGAATTCATTCAACAATAATGTTTTCAACAGACTGCCAACTCAGGGAGAAGGAATACAATTTAACAAAAGAAAATAAAAAAATATATAATAATTAATGGCAACAAGTAACGATATCAGAAAAGGACTTTGCATCGAATACAGCAACGATATTTATAAAGTTATCGAATTCCTTCACGTAAAACCGGGAAAAGGTCCTGCTTTCGTTAGAACAAAATTAAAATCTGTAACCAACGGTAAAGTAATCGACAATACTTTCTCTGCAGGTCACAAAATTGATGAGGTAAAAGTAATCACAAGAAAATACCAGTATCTTTATGATGATGAAAATGGCTTCCACTTCATGAATAACGATGATTTCTCTCAGTTATACCTTAACAAAGAAATGATCGAAAACTCCAACCTGATGAAAGCGGGTGAAGAAGTAACCATCATTTTGAAAGAAGTGGACGAAACTCCGCTTTCGGCAGAATTACCGCAGTCCGTTTATCTGGAAGTTGTAGAAGCTGATCCGGGTGTAAAAGGAAACACTGCAACCAACGCTCTTAAAAATGCAATCGTAGAAACAGGAGCAAGAGTGATGGTTCCTCTGTTCATTGAACCGGGAGACAAAATCAAAGTAAGTACAGAAGACGGTTCTTACCTTGAAAGAGTAAAAGAATAATTATTCACAAATAATATGAGGCTGGAAGTATCACAACTTTCAGCTTTCATTTTTTATGTCAGCTTTGTAGTGTACCCTGAGCTTGTCGAAGGGTATGGTCGGGCTGCGATTAAAGTTGGAAAAACAAATCCGTGTCAAGATTCCAAACTAAACACGGTTGAAAATTTAAAACATCATTTAAAAAAATATGACGTTTCATCAACCCCAAAAACTGAAAACCATTGCCGAACTTATCGGGGCAAAATTTGTAGGTTCAGAAGACTTCGAAGTGTTTGGAACGAACGAAATTCACATGGTAAAAGCCGGTGAAATCGTTTTCGTTAACCATCCGAAATATTACGATAAAGCATTAAATTCTGCTGCAACGATTATTTTAATTGATAAAGAAGTAGAATGTCCGGAAGGAAAAGCACTGTTGGTTTCAGATGATCCTTTCAGGGACTTTAATAAAATCAACACCCATTTTACAAGAATTTATAACTTCACGGAAGAACTTCATGATGCTGAAATCGGAGAAGGAACAAAAATTCATGCTTCTGCGGTCATTGGAAATAACGTGAAAATAGGAAAAAACACCCTGATTTTTCCTAATGTTGTCATTGGCGACAGAACCGTAATTGGCGACAATGTAGTGATCCAGTCCAACACTGTTTTAGGAGGCGATGCCTTTTACTACAGAAAACTGAACGGCAATTTCGACCGCCTGATTTCGGTAGGAAATGTAGTGATCGAGAACAATGTAGAAATCGGAAACGGTTGTACCATCGACAGAGGAGTTACAGATTCTACCATTATCGGAGAAGGATCTGTTCTAGATAATCAGATCCAGATCGGTCACGATACCGTGATCGGAAAAAAATGTCTTATCGCTTCTCAGGTCGGTATTGCTGGATGCTGCATAATTGGTGATGAAGTTACTTTATGGGGACAGGTCGGCATTGCTTCAGGAAATAAAATCGAGAGCGGAGCTGTAATATTAGGGAAAACCGGAGTAAACAGAGACCTCGAAAAAGGCACCTATATCGGGATGTTTGCAGAAGATTTTAAAACCTATCTGAAAAAAGAAGTCAAACTGAGAAATCTCAAATAAACAAATTAGTTAGATTTATCTTTAATCAAAGAAATTTAATTAAATTTGTGTGCATTTAAAAAGTAATAAATAAATTAAATAAATAATAAAATGTCAATTTTAGTAAACAAAGATTCTAAAGTAATTGTACAAGGATTTACAGGGAACGAAGGTACTTTCCACGCAAGCCAGATGATCGAATACGGAACCAACGTAGTAGGTGGTGTTACTCCGGGAAAAGGAGGAAGCGAGCACTTAGGGAAGCCTGTATTCAATACGGTAGCAGACGCTGTAGAAAAAGCCGGAGCTAACGTAAGTATCATTTTCGTACCGCCTGCATTTGCTGCTGACGCTATTATGGAAGCTGCTGAAGCAGGAATCAAAGTAATTGTATGTATTACTGAAGGTATTCCTGTAGCAGATATGGTGAAAGTAAAATCTTACATTGCTGACAGAGACTGCAGATTAATCGGTCCGAACTGCCCGGGAATCATTACTTCTGAAGAAGCTAAAATTGGAATTATGCCAGGTTTCGTTTTCAAAAAAGGTAAAGTAGGTATCGTTTCTAAATCTGGTACTCTTACTTACGAAGCTGCAGATCAGGTAGTAAGAGCGGGTTACGGTATTTCTACAGCAATTGGTATCGGTGGAGACCCGATCATCGGAACAACTACAAGAGAAGCTTTGGAATTATTCATCAACGATCCTGAAACTGAAGCGGTGGTAATGATCGGAGAAATCGGTGGAGGTCTTGAAGCGGAAGCAGCAAGATGGTACAAAGCAAGTGGTTCTACAAAGCCGGTTGTAGGTTTCATTGCAGGACAGACTGCTCCTAAAGGAAGAACAATGGGTCACGCAGGTGCAATCGTAGGCGGAGCAGAAGATACAGCTCAGGCTAAGATGGAAATCATGAGAGAAAACGGGATCAACGTGGTAGACTCTCCTGCAGATATTGGTGCTACTGTTGCAAAAATTCTAGGATAACATAAAACATAACGATATGAAAAAATTTTTATTAGCCTCTGCATTGGCACTTTCTACGATGTCTTTCGCACAGATCGATTTTAGTAGCACAAGATTTGGTGTCACTGTCGGAGGAAACTATTCCCGAGTAAAGAATGCTCACAATCCGTCCGGACCCAGATATACCGTTCAGGCAGGAGTATTGGCTTTAATACCGATAGGTTCAGAAAACCAGTTCTTCCTACAGCCCGAAGTGGTTTACTTTGGCGCAGGAGAAACAGGGAAGGATAAGGATGCCAAAAACTATCCGGGTTATGATGCGGTATATGCTAATAACTATCTGAGTGTACCTATTTCTTTTAAAGGATATTTTTCCGAAGCTGAATCTGAATTTTTCGGATTGATAGGACCTAGATTTAATTTCTTATTAAGTCAGAATGTGAAAAATGCACCTAAGATCTACTACACGAAAGATCAGATTGATCCGAATTATCCTAATGTAAACGGTAAAGCGAGTTCATTTAACTTTGGAGTGGGATTAGGAGTAGGATATAGCTATAAAAGACAGCTGGAACTTACGGCAAGATATGATTTCGGGATTACGAATACATATCCCGGTCTTAATCAGGAGCCGAAAGGAACTGATAAAGGAAAATCTGAGCAGGTTCTTAGTGTAAGCTTAAGCTACATCTTCAAATAAAAATTGATTCTATCAAAACATAAAAAATCCCGAAACACTCAGTTTCGGGATTTTTTTATGATAGGTAAATCTTTTCGTTTAAGTATTATCCTTTAATCCATTTCAGGATTTCCTTCAGAGTAGCTTTATTTCCGTACATCAGAATTCCTACACGGTAAATTTTACCGGCTAAAAAGATCATGAAAAGAGTCGTTCCTAAAAGCAAGCCAATAGAAAGCGCAATCTGCCACGCCGGAACTCCGTAAGGAATTCTTGCGATCATTGCCACAGGAGAGGTAAACGGAATAATAGAAAGCCAGAAACCTAAAGGACCATCCGGATTATTCATTAACGTAAAACTTCCATACATTCCAAGCATTAAAGGCAGAACCGCAAATAAGGTGAACTGCTGCGTTTCTGTCTCGTTATCTACAGCAGAACCTATTGCTGCATAAATGGAACTGTAGAAGATATATCCCAAAAGGAAAAATGTAATAAACACAAAAATAATCAGCGGAAAGTTCAGTTCCAGTAAGCTGTGTGAAATCTGGGTTCCGATTTGTAGAATATCGAATTTACCTGCGACATCTTCATTTCCCGGAATGTTCTTCGGAATGGCAGAAAATCCTGTATTCAGCACCAAAGCTCCGATAACCGACATCGTGATCCACACGATAAATTGAGTAAGTGCAACCATTGTTACCCCCAGAATTTTACCCATCATCAGTTCAAAAGGTTTTACCGAAGAAATAATAATTTCCACAACACGGTTGTTTTTCTCTTCCAGTACGCTTCTCATTACCCTAACTCCGTAAATAATGATAAACATAAAAGTAACGTACATTAAAAGCATACTCAGAACACTTTTTACGCCGAAAGCAAGATCAGAATCTTCTTTATTGTTTTCTGAAACGTTGATGGTTTTTAAATTAAAACTTTTGTCCAGATTATCAAGTTGTATTTCTGCGATGCCGAGTTTCTTTATTTTTTCCTTTTTAATGACTTCATTAATGTCCGAAACAATCTTCTGCTTCGTATCGAACCCGATTTTATTGTTGATGACAAGTCTCGTATTCTTTTCCAGTTCGTCAAAATTCTGATCTTTCAGTTCAGGCAGAACCAAAATCCCGTCTAAAGATTCATTGTTCTTAAGATTATTGATTTTTGACTTTTCATCTGCCGCCGAAACAAAAACATAGTTCAGTTTGTCATTCGATTTCAGTTGATTTTTAAACAGACCGTTTTTATCCACTACTTCAATAATGCTGTGAGATTCATTAGCCTTAAACATCAAACCGATAACCGCGCCAAAACTCAATAAAAGAATCGGAGCTAAAAGCGTTAATATGATGAAAGATTTTTTCTTAACCTGCGTAAGAAATTCTCTTTTTGTAATTAAAAAAATATTATTCATAACTAAGAATTATTGCTTACCGCATTAATAAACACCTCGTTCATGCTCGGAATTTTTTCGTCGAATGACCTTACTTTTCC
This sequence comes from Chryseobacterium sp. HMWF035, assembly GCF_003094695.1. Lineage (NCBI taxonomy): Bacteria > Pseudomonadati > Bacteroidota > Flavobacteriia > Flavobacteriales > Weeksellaceae > Chryseobacterium > Chryseobacterium sp. HMWF035. The sequence continues at coordinate 16,591 of NZ_QEHP01000029.1, forward strand.
TACATTCACCAGATCCAGAAGAATATGATTTTGGTCAGTCTCATTTTTCAGATCAAAAGAAACCAGGTTATTTTCATGATTGATATTGAAAATTTCATATTTATTTTGAAAACTTTCCAGTTGATCGTTTTTTACATCAGAAAGCGTGATCCCAAAAATATTTTTCTTGAATTTCTCGCGTACATCAAAAACTCTTCCGTCGATAATCTTTTTTGAATTATTAATTAAAGCCACATAATCGCACATTTCCTCCACACTTTCCATTCGATGAGTAGAAAGGATGATTGTTGTGCCGTTGTTTTTAAGATCAATGATCTGGTCTTTAATTAAATTGGCATTCACAGGATCAAAACCAGAAAAAGGTTCATCCAGAATCAATAAATGCGGACGGTGAAGAACGGTAACCACAAACTGGATTTTCTGCGCCATCCCTTTTGACAGCTCAGACAGCTTTTTCTTCCACCATTGGTCGATGTGAAGTTTATCAAACCACTTTTTGGCTTCCTGTAAAGCATCATTCTTTTTCATGCCTTTCAACTCTCCGAAGTAGAGAAGCTGATCTCCAACCGTCATATTTTTATAAAGCCCGCGTTCTTCAGGCATATATCCGATGTCTTTAATATGATCCGGATTAAGCTTTTGTCCGTTGATCTGTATTTCTCCGGAATCCGCCTGTGTAATTTGATTGATGATCCGGATAAAAGAAGTTTTTCCGGCTCCGTTCGGACCTAAAAGCCCATAAACACTTCCTTTCGGAACATGGATGCTGAAATCATCCAAAGCTACCTTTTTACCTGCGTTATAGGTCTTTCTAATATGTTCAGCTTTTAGCATTAATTTGTTTTTATAATTAGGATAAAAATGTTCCGAAAGTTACGGAATAATTAAGCTAAAAGAAAAAATCCTGATGATTATCAGGATTTAAATTATTGTTTCATAATCTGCGTGACTTTCATTGTGTTGTCACTCAGAATATATCGGATTAAATATTTACCGGGCTTTAATTTTTCAATATTAATCTCTCCGGAATTCATGTTAACCGAGTAACTTGCGATCTGCGTACCTAAAATCGAGTAGAAAATCACACTTCGGATTTTCAGGTTAGGATCTTTAGCCTTTACGATAAGGAAATCCTTTGCCGGATTAGGATAAGCAACAAGCACTCCGTCATCAGACTTCTGAGAGAAGGAAGCCGGCTCTTTAATCTGCGCTTTCATATTGTTGGAAAATCCAACAAAAGCGCCTAAAAAGATAAACAAAAGTAAAAGTTTTCTCATCAAATTATAATTTCTAAGGGATATTTTAACAAAAATAATTAATTCTGCAATTCTACGCAATAGTTTTTTATATAAGTTGTAGTAAATTTGCATTAAATTTCATTCAAAAAGTATTCCAAAATGATACATTCAAGAAATAGAAGGCTGAGAGTAAACGAATCTGTAAGAAGTCTGGTAAGAGAATGTTCTCTTACAACCAACGATTTTGTAATGCCGATCTTCGTAATGGAGGGCGAAAATAAAGAAGAACCGATCCCGTCGATGCCGGGAATTTTCAGAAGAAGTATTGATCTGACGGTGAAAGAATGTAAGGAATTATTTTCTTTAGGCGTAAAAGCGGTTAATCTTTATATGAAGGTTTCAGAAGACCTGAAAGACAATACCGGAAAAGAAGCATGGAATAAAAACGGACTGATGCAGAACACGATCAGAGCGATAAAAGATGCGCTTCCCGAAATGGTGGTAATGCCTGATGTTGCTTTAGATCCGTATTCTATTTACGGTCACGACGGAATTATCGAAAACGGAAAAATTGTAAATGATGCTACAAACGATGCTTTGGCAAGAATGTCGGTGTCACACGCAGAAGCCGGAGCAGACATTGTGGCACCAAGTGATATGATGGATGGCAGAGTTCAGGTCATTCGTGAAGCATTGGAAGACAGCGGATTTACGGATGTGGGTATTTTAAGCTATGCTGCAAAATATGCAAGTTCTTTTTACGGACCTTTCAGAAGTGCATTAGACAGTGCACCGAAAGATAATATGGAAATTCCGAAGGATAAAAAAACATATCAGATGGATTTTCATAATTCCAGAGAAGCGTTAAACGAAGTTTTTAAGGATATTGAAGAAGGAGCCGACATTATCATGATTAAACCGGGACTTCCGTATCTGGATATTGTTTCTAAAGTACGTGAAGCGATTGATCTTCCGATTGCGGTTTACAACGTGAGTGGAGAATATGCAATGGTAAAAGCGGCTGCACAAAACGGATGGCTGGATAATGACAAAACCATTATCGAAAGCTTAACCTGCTTCAAAAGAGCCGGAGCTGATATGATTTTCACCTATTTCGCGAGAGAAGCTGCAATGATTTTGAACAGATAATTTTTTCACATTATACTTTAAATAAAAAAACATTTCGGATCGAAATGTTTTTATCAATAGAAACGGGCTTTAGCCCGTTTTTTACTGATGAACTCTAAATTAGGCTTTAGCCAAAACTTATTTTGAAACCAAAGAAAATGATTGATGATTGTAAACTTGGCTAAAACCCATTCCTAAAAGCATCAGGAAATATTAAAATCTTTCCCTTTTGTAAATTTCGCAGCAAAAGGAGCTTGGTTTCCTGTATATTTCAGAACAAAATTCTTTTTTGTATCTGTATCAACATTGGCTTTCACTTCCACATCCTGCGTCTGGAAACTCACATCAAGATTTACTCCTGCGTCTTTTTCAAGATTAATTTCCACACTTTCTGCATAAAATAAAGAAGTACTCAGATAATTAAATTTGATGTTCTTTCTGTATGATCTGGATTCGTTTTGCGTAAATTCAGAATATTTTCTAAGGATTTCTATTCCGGGAGAATCTATGTTGGTGATTCTGGATTTTGTAACGCCGTTTACTTTTACAGAAAAATCTTTGGCGCTTTTAATGTCGCCTTTAATTCCGATATTGAAAAGAGAGGGAAGAGCAAGTCCGAATTCAATCATGCTGTCTTTCGTAAATTCAAAATCAGGAATCAGAGCCGGAAATTTCTGAACATTCATCAGTTGATTTTTAACCGTACTTAACTGGTCGCTGCCAAATAAATAGCCTATGAGATTATTATTCGTGGTTCTCCAGTTTCTTCCGTTCCATTCGTAGATTTCGCAAAGCAAAGTATCGGTGGAAGAATGCGGAAGCAGATCCATATCCTGCCATTTGAAAACTTCTTTCGCGTAAGGTCTTCGGTTAATGATGTTTACACCAAGATCTAAAGCTAAAAGCTCGGTAAGCTGTTGGTTATTTTCCATAGTAATAATAAGTGTTGATGAAAGCTTAAAATTATGGAAATAAAATAAAGTTTTTTAAAAATTTTGAGTTAAATATTATTCGAAGAATCTTTAAACGATGTATTAAAATTTCACAAAACTTTCAAGTCCATTTTTTTATCTAAAATTTGAATTCAAAAAAACTTTATCTTTGCCCTTATGATTTTACGCGGAGAAAACTTAATCAAAGAATACGGTCCTAAAAAAGTAGTAAAAGGCGTTTCTGTACAGGTTCAGCAGGGAGAAATTGTGGGTTTGCTTGGTCCGAACGGAGCAGGAAAAACCACTTCGTTTTATATGATTGTCGGTTTGGTTAAGCCTACTTCCGGAAAAATTTTCCTCGACAAACAGGAAATCACAACCGATGCCATGTATCGCAGAGCTCAGAAAGGTATTGGTTATCTGGCTCAGGAAGCATCTGTTTTCCGTAAACTTTCGGTGGAAGACAATATCATGGGCGTTTTGCAGTTGACCAAACTTTCAAAACGCGAACAGCAAATGAAATGTGATGAGCTGATTGAAGAGTTTTCTTTACAGCACGTCCGCAAAAACCGTGGAGATCTTTTATCCGGTGGGGAAAGACGTAGAACAGAGATCGCAAGATGTCTTGCAACGGATCCGAGTTTTATTCTTCTGGATGAACCTTTCGCGGGAGTAGACCCAATTGCGGTAGAAGATATCCAGAAAATCGTAAGAAGTTTGACCGATAAAAACATCGGAATCCTCATTACCGACCACAACGTACAGCAGACTCTGGCAATTACCAACAAAACATACATTATGTTTGAAGGAAGAATTCTGAAAGAAGGACTTCCGGAAGAACTGGCAAACGATCCGCAGGTAAGAGAAGCTTATTTAGGAGAAAACTTCGTTTACCAGAGTATTTTTGATAAGCCGAACAAGAAAAGCTATGCTTACAATATCTGGGCTGGAAATTTCGATTCTAAAACCCAGTTTCAGAATTTTGTGGATGAAAATTTTGCTCAGTTTGATGATCTCAGATTAATGCATGGCTTTGAAGACATCAGTTTTGCCTCATTGGGAAATTCCGAAATTCAGCATATTTTTAATGAGGTGGTCGATAAAAATGCCAATAATTCGTTTGTGTTTCAGAAGAAAGAAATCAATTCCAATTATTCTCTGGAACAGGCAGAAGCAGACTCAAAAGCAGCGGGAAAGCCTGAACTGCATTATCTCACGACTTACGTATTCGAAAATTAAATTAAGGCAAATATTTGCTGAAAAATAGAATAAAACGTACCTTTTTCTCTGTAAAACGGTACGTTTTTTATTTAAAATCATCGTATGGCAAAACCTTTCAACAGAACTGTCACCTTATTCGGAATCTATAAACAGCTTGTTCCTTTCATCAGACCGTATCGTTTGATGATCTACGGAACACTTTTTCTAACCTTTTTGGGAGCTTTGGCGGCGCAGGTCAATCCTTTGGTTTTAAAATATACGGTGGATGAGGTAACCAAACTTACGCATCTTTCGCATCCGATGTCGGAAGGAATTCATATTCTCGTTATCATCTCCGTTATATTATTGGGAAAAGAACTGCTGAATATTTTTATCAATTTCGGACAGAAATTCTATGGCGAAAAGATCAGGATTAATGTAAGTTCTATTCTCGCGCAATCTGCCATCGATAAAATTTTAACCTACAGAGTTGCCTATTTTAATGATGAAAACCACGAATCCGGAAAATTACAGATCAGAATAGACAGAGGAATTGAAAGTCTAACACGACTGGTGCAGAACTTTTTTATCGATATGCTGCCTTTGTTTTCCAATGCAATTATCGCTTTAATCATCATGTATCTGCAAAATGTGTACGTCGGAATTGTTTCCACCATCATTGTTCCCATCTATTTTTATGTAAGCTCATTACAGGCGAAGAAGTTAAGCGGAGTACGAAGAACTTTGAGAAACCAGCGTGAACAGAAAACTTCAGGACTTTTAAATCTAATCAACTCCATTATGGTGATTAAAAGTTTTGTCCGAGAAAAATTCGAAGGAAAAAAACAGTACGACTTGCAGATGCAGCTGATGGAAAGTCAGATGTTTACAAGAAAAACAAATTTTATTTATGATGGATTAAAAACGTTTATTGAACAGTTCGGAGTGGTTTTGATAATCCTTCTGACAGTTTACCTCGTTCTCGATCAGCAGATGACCATTGGCGCGATTATGCTTCACATCATGCTTTTCAATAATGTTTCGGCTCCCATTCGACAACTGCACAGAATTTATGATGACATGAATGACGCGATGATCTATGCAGAAGGGTATTTTGATATTTTAAATGCAGACGACGAAAAAGAACCGAACGGTAATTTTGTAGAAAAAGAAATCAAAGGAAATTTTGAACTGAAAAACATCAACTTTACGTATCCGAACGGAACAAAAGCGCTTCACGATGTTTCCATGAAAATTGAAAACGGAAAAACCACTGCGTTAGTGGGGTTAAGCGGCGCAGGAAAATCAACGATTATCAATCTTCTGTGCAAATTTTATCTTCCCGATTCCGGAGAAATTCTTTTGGATGGTGTAGATCTCAATCATTTCGACAATACTTTTCTGAGAAATGATCTGGGATTGGTACTTCAGAAAAACCACATTTTCCAGGGAAGCATCGAAGACAACATCCGATACGGAAATATGAATGCGACATTCGAAGAAATTGAAGAAGCTGCGAAAAAAGCCTATCTTCACGATCAGATTTTAGATTTACCGGAAAAATATAACCATGATGCTACGCAGCTTTCCGGAGGACAGCAGCAGAGAATTGCCATCGCCAGATTATTTTTAAAAAATCCACCGATTATTTTCCTTGATGAACCAACGGCGAGCCTCGATGCCATTGCAACAGAACAGATCAAAAATTCTCTGGATGCGATAAAAGAAGGCAGAACCGTAATTATTATTTCCCATTCTTTATCGCAGATTTTAGATTCAGATAAAATTTATGTGATGAAAAAAGGCAGGGTTGTGGAAAGCGGCACTCACGATGAACTGGTACAGATCGACGGAACCTACAGAGAAATTTTTGATGCCTCTGCGAGAAGTTTGAATCTGGATAAATTGGTTAATACTTATAATGATAAAAGATAAAAGATAACTTTGCTAAAACGCTAAAACGCTAAAACGCTAAAACGCTAAAACGCTAAAACGCTAAAACACTAAAACACTCCGACCTTCACACCCAATGAACGACCATTACCTCAAAAAACTCGACCGCGTCACGGCAATTCTCACCCAATTACAGTCGAAACCGCTTGTAAGAGCGCAGGATCTGGCTGCCAAATTTGATGTGAGTGTAAGAACCATTTACCGCGACGTAAAAACACTGGAAAATGCAGGAATTCCGATCATTGGTGAAGCAGGAAGCGGTTATTCTCTGATGGATGGCTACAAATTGCCACCCGTCATGTTTACCAAAGAAGAAGTTCTGAGTTTCATCACCGCCGAAAAACTGATGCAGAAATTTTCGCATCAGAGTTTGGGGAATCATTATCAGACCGCGATGGAAAAAGTGCGTTCCGTTTTAAAATTTTCCGATAGAAATCTAATCCAGAATATTGAAAATCAGATTGATATTTTTCAGTATCATGCCGAAACCGAAGATACCATTAAAGACGTTCTTCCTACGATTCTGGAAAGTATAGCCGAAAAACAGCAGTTAATCATGGAATATAAAACCGTTGATGAGGAAATTTCTACAAGAACCATTGAAGCAGTCGGCGTTTTCTTTGAATTCAATTATTGGTACATCATGGCTTACTGTACCTTAAGAAACGATTTCCGGCAATTTCGTATTGACCGGATTTTAAAGATTTCGAAAACCCAGAATCCGTTTTTAGGAGAGTATGGGCAAATTAATGATTACAGACAAAGCAGCAACGGCAATAAAACACGCGTAAGACTTCTGGTAGAGAAAAAGATCATGACTTTTCTGGTCAATTCCAAAAAATATTATGGTTTAACCCATGAAATTGAGGCAGATAACGGAATGGTAGAACTCACTTTCGAAACAGAATCCATCAAAGACGGATTTCCGCGCTGGCTGATTACTTTTGCAGATTATGCAACGATTTTAGAACCCGAAACCCTCAAAGTACAACTCAATGATTTGTTGTCAAAGATTGCAGACAAACATCAATAAAAACCCCAACAATTGCTGTTGAGGTTTCTGGCAATAATTTAAGATGATAAACTTATTTAAACTTTTATTTTTTACCTCAAAAGAACACTTTAGTTATTTTAAGTTTAATGATTAATATAAAAAGAACACATAAGTTAACAAAAATCAAAGGTTCCTTTTGCAAACCTTTTGAAATACCTTAATAAATTCTATAAAGTCTTTTGCTTCTTTTGCGGTTAAATTTAAAATTAGCTTAAACAAACTTCATGTTTAAAGAAGAACGGATCCGCAGATCATAAAAGTTCGTTAAAATTTAATCTATGAGACGCATCTCCGCTCTTTTTCCTTACTGCGGTTTCGTGAGAGAATCAATGATTTCAGCTTGAACAAAGGCATTAACGAACCGAAAATCTCTCCCAAAAAAAAGGCGGTTCAATTCCCAAAGCTCTTAAATAAACGTACCCTTGTCCACGGTGATGGATTTCATTATCAACGAAATACAGAATATTCTGATACACAGGAAATTCATACTGTCCGAATAAATTAAAAGTCTCCTGAAAACGCTCCTCCGAAATCTGCGCAAAATAATGATTGATCGTTTCCGTTTCTTCGTCCCACTTTTTCAGAAGTTCCTCCTTCGTTTTCGGCGCAAAACCCTCCTCATTGTAAGCTTCCATATTTTTGTCGACAATCCCCTTCAAAGCAGGTCCGCCAATGCTGATTAATTCAACCGCTAACTTTGCGAACGGTCTCATTCCCGCAATAGAAAATTCAAATAAATCCTTTTCAGGAAACGCTTCGATCACTCTTCTCGTTAAATTTCTGTGACCCTGCCAATGTTCTAATAATTGTTCCGAAGTCATAAACTGTTTTGTGATGGTTGCTGTAGTTGTCATAGTTTTAATATTGTTTGTTATTGTTGATACAAAGATAAACCGGGGTGATGACAACAGTTTGTCAGTAGGATTTTCAGGATAAAATTTTTTTTCTTTTTAAAATAATTTTTAATATTTCTCCGTTAGATAATCATACTTAAAGCAATGTTAGGTAGATAAATAATTTGAGGGTGACCGGTTTTTTAATCGGTCATTTTTTATTTAAAAACAAAAAATCCAGAGTAGTATAACAGTTAGTATTAACGATGTCATCCTGAGCGCGAAGCAGTCGAAGGATCTTTATTTTTTAAGAAGCTGTTTCCAGCTTTCCGCACTCGCTATTTACAAAGTTTCGGCTGCGGCGGCAAAGCCGTAGTCATGGTCGGAAGATTTTTTTTATTATTTTGAATAATGTTTTTTTTAATTTAACTATTTGATTTCCAATTAATTGTATTTCTGTTTTGGTTTTT
>NZ_QEHP01000030.1:0-19504 GCF_003094695.1 Chryseobacterium sp. HMWF035
TCCGATAGTATTGCTGCCATAGAAAAAAGTGGACATTCTATTCTGTTTCTGCCTCCTTACAGCCCCGATTTAAATCCTATTGAAAAGAAGTGGGCACAGGCTAAAAGCATGAGAAGAAAGATAAGGTGTGATCCGTATGAACTTTTTCAAAAATTTATCACTTGACTTAATATATTGAGTTAGCTATAAATATACAAAAATTTAAAATAATAACCAAGAAAAATCCGCCTCAGTTGTGAGACGGATTCGTTTTTATAAATTAAATTTCAATTGGCTCTGAAAATCAATCAATTAAATTTTCAAAATTGAATATTACTAAATTTGAAACATTACCACACTCCCGCATTACATATTTGAATGCCCAAAATAAATAATGAAAGTAAAATGATTTTTGTCATTATAGTATTTTTTAAATCTCCGTAATTGTTTCATATTTTGAGGAAAGTATTATTTTGTCCAAACAATTACTTTAGAAACAACCCCTTTTTTTACGGTTAATTTTATGTTATTACCTTCTAAAATAGCTGTGCATGTGTACTGTTTTTTGTCTTCTGGTTTGATTAAGTAGCCCTTCCATGTACCATTTTCAAAATGTAAGTTATCTAAAACAAGTTTTGTGGCTGTTGTTCCTATAAAACTATTACCTTTTTTAACTACATCAATAGTCACTCCTTTGTCTGTTCTCCATTTTCCTGCGAAATTATCTGTTGCTTTTTGACCATAATAAGCTATTGATAGCAGACTAAATAATTTAATAAAAATAAGCTTTTTCATTTTTTTATTTAAAATTGTTAATTCTTTTTAATTCTTTTATCTTATTCATACCTACATGTGTTTTATCAAATAAAACTTATTTTGTCCAAGTCACATTTTCAGATACTGAATTTTTTTTAAGTGTAATTTTCATTTTGTCTTCTGCTAAGATTGCAGTACATTCAAACTTTTGATTTTTAAAAGGTCTGTAAAATGTACCTTTCCAAACATCATGTCTAAAATGTAAATCTTCTAAAATTATTTTTGAGCCAGCCAAACCGTAAAATCATCTTTTGCTTTTTGACTATAACATATAATTGATACTAGACATAATGTCATAAAAATTATTTTTTCATTTGATTATATTTTAATTATTTTAGATCTGATTGTAAAACAACAATCTCTTTCTTCTTACGATTCATTATTTTATCAACTACAAGGTAAACGCTTGGTACGATAAAGAGAGTGAGCAAGAAAGAACTTGTAAGTCCGCCGATTAATACCCACGCCATTCCATTTTTGAATTCTGATCCAGGGCTTGTTGATACGGCTAGTGGTATCATTCCGAGTATCATAGCAAAAGTGGTCATAATGATAGGTCTGATTCTTTCTTTACCAGCTTCTATCAAGGCATCGATTACGCCTTTACCCTGTGCTTTTTGTTCGTTGGCAAAATCTACTATCAAGATACCGTTTTTGGTTACTAAACCGAGGAGCATTATTATTCCAATTATGGTAAAAATAGTTAATTGGTTCATAGTTAATGCAATGGCTAATAAAGCACCAATTAACGAAACAGGAATTGAAAATAATATCACAAATGGATATACCAAACTTTCGTATAGCGAAACCATTACCATATAAACTAAGATAAGTGCTAATAATAAAGCCATACCCAAACTGCTGAATGCATCGCTTTGATTCTTTGCGTCTCCCAAATAATCAATAGTTATGCTTTTTGGGAGATTAGCTGTTTTAAGTTTTTCTTGGATTTCTTTTACTATCGTTCCTGAAGGTCTTCCTACTGCCGACGATGTTATGGTTACAGAATTTAATCTGTTTGTTCGTTGTAGAATAGTTTGTGTAATACTTTCTTCAACTTTAGCTACTTGCGAAAGATGGATTAAATCACCTTTGTTGTTGCTTAAAGTCAGGTTTTTGATGTCGTTAATGTTTTGTTTTTCTGTCCCAGACATTACTGTGTTGATTTCATAAATATCATCTTCCGAAGCTGTAAAATTGGTTTTGCTATTTCCAGAAAATGCCAATTGTAAAGATTGAGAAACCTCATGTAACGATAAACCATATTGGGCTATTTTTGATCTATCAGGAGTTACTTTAATTTGTTTTCTTACACCTTTTGTGCTGTAATGTACATAATCGGTACCTGGGATTTTTACTACAATATCTTTTACTTTTTGAGCTACTTCATGCAATTGACTAACATCATTACTTTTTACAACAATTTGTATTGGCGAGTTGGTAGAACCTGTTATCCCTTGTGGAATTGAAGTAACTTGCACGCCGGGTATTTTCTCTATTTCGTTCCGTGCCATTACCCCAAAGTCATCTGTATTGATGCTTCGTTCGTTTTTATCAATTAACGAAACACTAATTTCTGCTAAATTATTATTTGACAAACCACCAACACCACCAGATTGCGAACCAACCATTGTATAAGCATTGGCAACTTCTGGATATTTTAAAATAATTGCCTCTGCTTGTTTTGTAATTAAATTGGTTTGGTACAAAGACATATCTGGAGAGGTTTCCAATTGAATAGAAATTTCACCTCTATCACTAGTTCCTGTAAACGAAGCTCCAATAAAACCAGCAGGAACTAAATAAATAGCCCCCACTAAAAGTGCAATAATTAATAAAAACAAATATCTTTTGTGAAACAAAACCCAACGTAATATATTGGTGTAAAAATCACGAATGGCTGTTAGAAAATTTTCAAAATTGATATTTATTCTTCCCCAAAGTGTGTCTTCGCTCATGTGGGTCAATTCGATAAATCTTGAAGCCAAAAGCGGCGTAAGCGTAAAGGAGACGAACAAACTCATCAAAGTGGAGACGACAACAACTATGGCAAACTCTTTGAGGATATTTCCTATTAAACCGCCCGTAAATGCCATGGGCAAAAACACTACTATATCTACCATTGTGATAGCTAAGGCAGTAAAACCTATAGAACTTCTGCCATCTAATGCTGCCTGCACTTTTGGTTTGCCCATTTCGAGATGGGTAAAAATATTTTCGAGAACCACAATACTGTCGTCAACTAAAATGCCAACCACAAGAGATAATGCCATTAAGGTCATTAAATTTAGTGAAAAATCCATGGCACTCATTACGATAAATGAAGGAATCATTGCCGAAGGTATGGCTACTAAGACAAACATTGCCGAACGCAAACTATGTAAAAACATCAACATTACGAAACCTACAATTAGTATAGCCATTACCAAATCTTCCATAACTGCATCGGCAGAAGCAAGGGTATATACAGATTGGTCGGTTGCTATTTCATAATCAAAACCTTTTGAAGCATATTCTTTTTTTAATTCAATTAATTTCTCTTTTACTTCGTCGCTTACTTTTACAGCGTTCGCATCATTAGTTTTGTATAGCTGAATACCAATACCTGCTTTGCCATTGTTTCTATTAAGCGTTTTAATTTTTGCTTGTGCATCGACAATTGTAGCAACATCTTTGACTAAAACTCGGCTTCCGAAACCGTCGTCTTTGATTACCAAATTATTGATATCTTCTAATGATGTCATATTAGAATACATTGTGATAGACATATTAGCTTTTTCGTTTACAATGTCACCTGCGGGATAGGAAGTTGTACTAGCAGAAATAATTTGATAAACTTGTTTTGGAGATATTTTATAAGATTCTAACTTGGCATTGTCTAAACTAACTTGGACTTGTTTTTCTTGACCTCCAATAATATTCATTTTTCCAACACCCATTATGTTGCTTAACTTTGGCTTTACGTCATTGTCTATCAAATCATAAAGTTCTTTGTCCGAAATTTTTGCAGTAACAGAAAAGTTCAAAATTGGAAAGTCATCGGAACTAAAACGGTTTACAACTGGGGCGTTAGCATCAGCAGGCAAATCGGCTTTGATTTGATTTATTTTTCGTTCAATGTCTTGTTGCGTTTTTTTATCATCAACATCAGGTTTTAAATTAATTGTTATTGAAGATACATTTTGCATGGATGCAGAGGTAACAATATCTATACCTTCGACCGATGTAATAGCCTCTTCAATTGGTTTTGTTATTTCCGTTTGAATATCCTCAGGTGAAGCGCCTGCATAAATGGTTTGAATATTGAGCGTTCCTGCTGCAAAAGAAGGTAATAAATTATAGTTTAATCCCAAATAACTTATTATCCCAAACATACAAAGACCAACGAATACTGTTGAAATTAGTAGGGGTTTTCTGATTGATAACTCTGTGATTCCCATGGTTTTATTTGTTTAGAACTTTTACTTTACAGCCATCGAAAAGATTGATTTGACCATTAACAACCACCTCGTCGTTCTCTTCTAATCCTGACAAAACTTGTACTTTTTCGTTGTTGCTTCCACCAATTTTAACAGTTCTACCTTTGGAAATTCCGTTTTCTATAACAAAAACAAAAGATTCTTTTCTGTCTGCAACCAACGCCAATATTGGTATTAAAATACTGTTTGAAGATTTGGTATTAAATTGAAGTTCTACATCTGTGCCTGGTTTTAGTCGTACTGTTCCGTTGTTTGATACCAAAACATCTATTTGGTAGTTATGGTTTGCATCGGCTTTTGGGCTGATGTACTGTATTTTTCCTGAAAAATTTGTAGCCAATGCACTTGCGTTTACATTTACAGTTTGACCAATTGATAAACTATAAACTAAGCTCTGATTTACGAAAGCCGTCGCTTTTACAGTCGAAATATTAGTTATAGAACCAATGGTCATACTTGGACTAATAAATTCACCTTCTTTGCTGTTTTTAACATTAACGATACCGCTTAAAGGCGAAATAATATTAGCATTTGCTATTTGCTGTTTGTTAAACTTAACTTGATGTAGTGCGTTTTCGCAATCGATGTTGGCTTTGTCAGAGGAAAATTTTGCGTTAATCATATTTGCTTCTGTACCAGCCTTATGCTTGAACAAATCTTCCGCTCGTTTGTAATCGTCTAGTAATTTTGCTTTATTTAGTTTAGCTGTTTTATAAGCAGCTTCGGCAATTTGCAGGTTAATTACCAAGGTGCGTGTGTCAATTTCGCCAATAACTTGACCCTTGCTCACTACTTGTCCTAGTTCTAGATTCAAATGGCTAATTATTCCACTGATTTGCGAAAATATATTGGCTTCGTTTTGTGCTTTGATGGTTGCAGGATAATTGCTAGACGACAACAATTCACCCAAAACAGCTTTCTGAGTTGTTACCGATACTGGAATTTTGGTTCTATCAATGGCTTCATTTTTTTTGTTTATTTTATATTTGTTTCTGGCTAGGGTTACAAAAATTGCTGTAATTATGATTATTAATACAGCTATAATGATTGTATTCTTTTTCATTTTTTAATTAATATTCGTTAAAAAATTCATTAAATCTCCTTTTGATTTGTGATAGTTCAATAGACTCAGCATCAGGTTAAACAAGCTATTCAAATAATTACTTTGTGTGTTTTTGTAGGTAGTATCGTCATTTAAGAAATCGGTCAAACTAGCCACTCCTTTTTCGTATTGATAATAGGTAACATCATAAACAGATTTTGCTAAATTCATATTGTTTTCGTTGTTTTTCAAAGCGTCTTGCGAATTTAACAAAGCTGTTTGTGCGTTTTGATACTTCAATTTCAGCAAATCTTTGTTGATATCTAAGTTTCTTTTGTAATTGTCTAAGGTATATTTTTCTTCACGCAAAGCACTTATTCGTCTCAAGCCAGAAAAGATAGGCATGTTTACCGAAAGACCTATATATGAATAGGAACTAAAGTTTGAAAAAGCATCGCCAATGGTTTGGCTCAACGATTGATAGCCAAATCTTCCGATGGCTGTAACAGTGGGTAAAAAAGCAATTTTTTTCATTCGCACGCTGCACTCTTCCAAAAGAACTTGTTTTTCTCCTATTTTAACAGAAAGCAAATTAGAAACTTCAAATCCGTTGTTTTTCTCTGTCAATTTTGAATAAGATTTATAATCTTTGTTTTCTTTGAGTTGCAAATCGGCTTCTAGCGAAATACCAATTGCATTTTTGAGATTGTTCAATGCCAAAATTTCTTTCAATGCGGCATCTTTAATTTGGTATTCTATTGAAGATAAGCTTACTTTAACTCGCTCTAAATCATTTTGAATAATAACACCATTCTTAACTTGATTTTCTAATACAGGCAACATTTGTTGGTATTTTGTGAGGTTGTTTTTTAGGCTATTTTGTTGTTCTCTGTAAATCAAAACCTGAAAATAATTTGTTCCAACGGTGTATGCAATATCTTCGGTGTTTTGTTCTTTTTGCAATTGTGAAAGCTCTGTATAGGGCTTGTTGGCTTTGATGCCCAATAGTTTAGAAAAATCAAAAATGGGTTGGGTCACATCAATAAAACCTGTTGTATTATACTTTGAACCTAATTGTACCTCTTTTTCGGTAGAGCCAAAAACGCTAGGAGGCAAAGTTGTTGTTTGGAGCTTCAGATTGTTTATCGCATTAACCGTACCGTTGATTTGAGGCAAATATGCAGCCAATGCTTGATTTCCTTTTTCTTTTGCAATAGCAATTTGATTGTCTTGAACCTTGTTTGTTGGGTTGTTTTTCATTGCATAATCTATACATTCAGATAAATTGAATTTATACTGAGCATTTAAATTATAAAACAAGAAAAAAAAAAAAGCTTTTTCATAACACTAATTTTAATTTTTTTACTGAAGTCCAAAGATATGACGTCTTTTTTATAAACAATATATAAAATATACGCATATTGATGTATGTATATCTAATACTTCCATACTGAAAAACGAGTCTTCTCCAAAGGTTTTTTGATTTCTCAAAGAATCTTTCCCCTATACTCTTTTCGCAGATTTTAAGAAATTTAGATAGTTATTCCTTGAAATCTCTATAATATTTTGATTTTCAATTTTATGATTTTTGAATTCCTGGAAAATTTTTGTAAAAAAATGCAAGAAATCGTATTTTTAGGGTATAAAAAGCGGCAAAATGTTAGGGAAAATAAAACCCGATTTACAGCAGAATTTATTCAAAACCAGGCTTACGGAACTCATTAATATGGAGCATCCGTTGGTAAAATTGGCAGGTGAGATTTCCTGGGATAAAATGGAGTCAGAGTTTGAGAAATTATTTTCAGAAAACGGAAGACCTTCTATTGCTATCCGTAAAATAGCAGGAATGTTTTTGCTCAAGGAGATGTTTAAAGAAAGCGATGAGACAGTTGTAGAAAGATGGATTGAGAATGCTTATTGGCAATATTTTAACGTGAATTCGGAGAAAAACATGAGGTGCTTAATATCTAAAATTAATATTTTAGAATTGAACAAATATAGCAGACTCATTATAAAAAGTCTTATCTTAGCTATATGAGTTATAGTTTAGATTTTCGTAAACAAGTATTTTAAAATAAAAGAACAGGAAAAACTTACTGATCAGGCTGTTTGTAAACGTTTTGGAATAAGTACCCGAACCTTTTCCCGCTGGAAACAAAACCTTATTCCTGTTGGGAAAAGAAATAAACCCGCTACGAAGATCGATATGGAAGCTTTAAAGAAACATGTAGAAGAATTTCCCGATGCTTACCAGTATGAAAGAGCTGCTTTCTTTGGAGTCAGTCCCAACTGTATTCTCTATGCCCTTAGACGTTTAAATATAAGTGTTAAAAAAAACACTGGGTAGTGTTCCAAATTTAGTGATATTCGATTTTGAAAATGTAATCATTTGATTGTTAATGCTAATTGAATTTTAATTTATAAAAACGAGAGTAAGGTAACCTTGCTCTCGTTTATTTTTGTAGAAAATACAAATCGCAAATGATTGAGAACCATAACAGGTGTTCCAGAGTTAGTGACACAAAAAAATGTCCGAATTGTTACTCTTCAAAAATTGTTAAAAACGGAACTACAAAAACCAAAAAGCAACAATACTTCTGTAAAAATTGTAACAAAAGGTTTCTGGATTTTTACAGTTATCAAGCATATCGATTTGGTATTGACAATGATATTGTCGCATTAACTAAGGAAGGAACTGGTATAAGAAGCACCGCAAGATTGTTGAAAATATCTCCAACCACTTTATTGGCTAGAATTATCACTATTGCCAAAAATATTGTCCAACCTTCTATTCCAAAAGGAAAAACTTATCAGGTAGATGAAATGAGAACTTATGTTAAAAGAAAAGACAAGCTCATTTGGATTGTCTATGCATTAGAAAAGCAAACTAAAAATGTGGTCAGTTTTAGTATTGGGAGAAGAACCAATAAAACTCTCAAGAAAGTAATAACAAGTTTGGAGCTTTCAGAAGCGGAAAAAATCATAACCGATAATCTCAAGAATTATAAGTTTCTCATAAGACTCGAAATCCATTCTACAAAATTTAGAGGAATTAATCACATCGAACGTAAAAATTTAACTTTAAGAACACATCTCAAAAGATTGAACAGAAAGACTATTTGTTTCAGCAAAAGTCTAGTTATCCTAAGTGCGATTTTGAAAATTTATTTTTGGGGATAATACTTTTTGGATTTCAAAAGCATATTTAAATTATCAAGTGGATTAACACTAAGTCGACAGTAATTTTTTTTCTTTCAAAGAAAATTGATTTTATATGTAATCTAGAATTTTGTCTTATTTCCTGTATTATGAATTATAAAATTACCCAAACGGGTAATTGATTTTTATACTGTCTAATATTAATTTTGAAATGTGAAAGAATTGGTTATTTTTTAATAAATAGACGTAATTTTCATTATGTTCATAAATGATATGCGTTTTATTTGTCTTATTTCATTTTTTAATTGTAGATTTATTATAAATAATTAATCCAGTCAAATGGAATTAAAAATTAAATTCTAATAAAACCATTAAACACTAAAATCATGAACTCATTAACAAACATACCATCCAGTAATCACCAAAGAAACTTCTAAAGTTTTTGTAGTTAGGGATTTTTCTTAATTTCTTTAATGACTAAATCGTAAATTTTATGAATTCAACACAGTTTTTCATATCGTTTGCCATTATAATGATGATGTTGAGTTTAGTTTCTGAACGGCTGGCAAATTTTATAAAATTATATTTTCAAGGAAAAGAGCTATATATTCCTTTCATTTATAGAGAGGATGGAAATTGGCATTATTTTCTAAAAGTAAGGCTTGAAATACTAGCCTATAAACAGCCAACTGAAATGGCTGAGAAGGAGCGTGAGTACAGGGTAATGATTATCAATGTTCTAATAGGAATTGTAATTGCTACCCTCGCCGATGCCAATTTTTTTGAAATAGTTAAAGAGATTGGTTCACTAAAAGAAAACAGTGGTCTTTCAGTAAAGGGCATATTAATAAACGGATTTACTGGCAATCTAATTATTGGAGCAGTTTACATGTTTTTCTTTTTGTGGTCTATAAGCCTGATTTTATTTAGTCGGTTACAAGAATTTAAAGATGATTTCCAAAAAAGAAAATATAAAAGACCATTTATTGCCTGGATTTGTTTTACCATTATCATACTTCTGATTTTTAAAGATAAGAATTTGAATTCAGAATATTTAAGAGATGTAAATTTCATTGCAGTAATTAAAAATAGTTTAGGTTTTATTATTACAGGTATATTCCTTAGTCTTGGCTCCAAATTCTGGCATGATTTACTGGATATTCTTTTCAAATTTAAAAATACACAGCGGGTTCTTTCCGACCCTAAAACTTATAAGGATTATGATAGTGCTGATAAACTTATATTATTAGTTGAAACTTCACAATATGAAATTGCTGAACGGCTGTACGAGCTATATAAAAGCCAGATTTCAGATCTCCAAGGAGTAGTATCACACGGATTAAATACCATACTTGATGAAAACACTAAGCTTTATAAAAAAATTATTGAAGTAGAGTTTATTAATCCGGAAGTCCAAGAAAAATTAGAACGCTTGAAGTATAGTGGAAGTATAACACTAAATTTTAATGTTTTTTATTTAAAGGATTATTTGGTTATTATACAGACCTCAAATTTGATTGCTATTTCTTCAATGGAAAATCCTCCTGTTTGCTATGCTTTTAATGATAATCAGAAGAACTCTTTTTTAGCTTCAAAAGGATCATTTACGGTATATCAAAAAGGTGGTAAATATTATGCCAAAAGCAATCTTCATGTTTTTGCTGATGCATCTGAGTTTTCACGGTTTGAAGATAACCAGAAATATGATTTAAAATACAGAACAGTTCGATTTGTCATAGGCAACAATAGCACACATACCGGAAACATTGTTGATTATAAATTTGGAAATCATGAAGGTTATGGTATAGACTATTGTCTTTGTACCGTAAATAAAGAATTGTTTGATTTATTTCTAAACCAAGTCGATATGGAAAGATTAGTTGACATAGATCTGTACACCATGAGAATGTTTGGGGCAACTACCAAGTATGTCAACTTCCATTCTTACAGAAATCTCACATCATGTAAAGTAGAATATAGCGGTTTTAGACAAAAAAAAGAATTGTATTTGTTCAAGATTGGTACCTCATCTCCAGGAATTCAAAATATAAATTCGGGAGATAGTGGATCGACGATTTACTATAAGATCAAAACACCCGATAATAATGAGCAAATATGCACGGGTATTTTGGTTGCTAAAAGTGATAATTACGCTTATATGTTTATTGAATATTAATTACTAAATCCCATACCATGAAAAATTTTATTACACTTTTGTTGATTGTATTTTCGATTAATATGATTAAATCACAGATTGAAGTTAAATTGATGAATAATCAATTGCAGATTAATACAGAGGTTAAGGATGCATCAAAAATACTTTTGGTTCATAATAATGATTCCTCAAAAAATAAGGAAATAAAACTGACAGATTATAAGGTATTGGATGAAAAAATTCAAGTATTTGAAAAATTAATTAACGTAAAAAAAACAAAAGATGGAATAATCTTTTGGGTTGTAGGACAGGAGGAAAAAGATGGGCAATCGTTGTTTTTATGTGAAAAATTAAACATATTCGTGAAAATTATCGCAAAATGTAATGACAGCACACCAGAAACAAGAGCTTCAGGAAGCCCCGATTATGAAGTTGCTGGTCAGATTCCATTTCCTAAGTTTCCAACCAAAAAAATAGACGATGAACAAATAACAAATTCTTCAAGTAACAGATATTTAATTATTGATGCTTCGGCCAACCATAATAAGAAAATAAATAACAGTTTGTATAAAGTCAAAGATCTCGAAGCATTTGGACAAACAGATAATTTTAATGATAATTTTAAAAAAGCGAAAGCTCTACCAGTAAACGGAAGCTTGACTATTTTTGTTAAAAATTATAACTTTCACGATTTAGAGCGGATATCTATAGAAATTCCAGGAGCTGATTACAATTACACTAAAAGCTTTAGTGATATGTTTGGCCAGGTGAAACCTATAATAACGGGAGGAGGAAAGACTACTGAGCCTGCTGAAGACGGGGGATTAGAGTCTACCTCTTTAATACAGGCTTCGTTAAAAAATTCCTTGATTAATGTTTTAAAGATATTGAAAGAAGAGCCTGAGTACAAATTTTTGAATCTTAATGATCTGTATGTAATAGAGAAATATAAAAAAGAATTGTTGGATTTCTATGAGAAGAAGTTTAAAGATTTTTCTGCTGCTGATATTCAAACGCTGAATGAAATAATTAATTGGTATCCCGAATATCTATCAATTACGCCTATTTCCATAACAGTTCCTGAAAATGATGAAGTAACGATTAATTTAAAACTTAAAAATAAAAACGAAACTTCATCGAGCGATACAAAAGTTGGTGTTTTTAAATCAACAGGAGGAATTGGTTTTAATTTAGGAGGGATGTTTTATATTACTAATCTAAAGAATAACAGTGTTTATACCGCACCATCTGAGACTAATGGTAAAGTACGGGCTTATATTGATTCTGAAAATCAGAAATCAGTTGGTCTGGGTTTGAATGGTGAAGTGTATTTTAGAACAGGGTATTTAATAAGACCAACTGTAAATGTAGGCTTTTTTGTTCCGTTCGATGAGGATATTACTCCTTTTGGGGCTGTAGGTCCAGGAGTCAGTATTGCTTCAAAAAACTTAAAGTTTAGTTTTTCATGGGGATTATCAGTTGCCAAAATAAGTACAATAAAGAAACAGTATAATGGGGTTGAGTTTGATGCTACAGGAATCGCGAATGAAAGCCTTTCAGAAAAAATATGGAAACTAGGCAACTATTTTGGATTTGGGTTAACATATAATTTGGCATCAGGATCAAACAAATAGAAAGATAGAATACAATCCAAATTAAATAACCTATGGATTTTGCCATGGGTTATTTTTTATATCTATTAAACAAAAATCCGTCCTTAAAACCCAATCACAGAATCCAGCGCATCATCCACATCTTTGTGAATAAAATTGGATTGATAATTTACTGTGGTCGTAATAGAGGAGTGGCGATAGAGTTTTTGAAGCATCTGAATAGAAATTTTATCTCCGGAAATATTCCCGAAAGTATGTCGGGAAATATGCATCGTAATTTTTTTATCAATTTCTGCCAGTTTTGCAATTCGCTTTAAATACTTGTTAAGATTTTTATCTGCATTGCTTGTCGTGTTTACGATTGCTCTTTTGTTTTCCTTATTAATACCTTTCAATTCAGGGAAAATATAATCGTCATTTGCCGTTTTATCTTTTTTATAATATGAAAGTATAACCAAAATCTTGTCAGGAATCTTAAGCGATACCAATTTTTGATTTTTATTCATTCGGTATTGTAAACGTCCATCCTGAATTTCGGACCATTTTGTTTTCAGGACATCGGCAATACGAATCCCTGCAAAGTAAAAACTGAACAGCCAAACATTTCGGGCGTGCCATTCCTGACCTCCAACTTCAAGCTCAAGGTTTTCTATTTTTTTAACTTCCTCTTCAGTTAAGCCCACTTTTTGAGTTTCGGGAAATTTTATCTGCATTTTATTTCTTCCGAAAGGATAGTGCCTAACATCAACAATTCCGTCTCTGATAGCAGAATTATAAATGGTTCGTATAATGATTAAATAATTGGTAATGGTTCTTTGGGAGAGTTTCTTTTCAATAAGATATGTTTGAAAAGACTTGAGAAGTGGAACAGTGATTTGTTCTAAAGGAAACTTCTCACAGTTGAGAAAAGATTTGAAACTTTTGACTCTCGGTTTATCGGAATTCAGTTGGGTATATTTTTCCAATCGTTCCAAATTGTTGAGATAATTATCAGCGACGGTAAAGAAATCATTGTCAGTATTAATCAACTTCTTTCTTATGGATTTTACGTCCTGTTTATGTACTCCGACATCCATGTCGATAATCTTTGCTCCGGCTTCAGAAATTTTCTTGTTGATGAGATTGTTGAGCCTGACAGAATTGGGATGGCTTTTCTTGACCCGTTTCGTTTTTTCATCCCAATCCGATTTATTGATGTATTGTTCGAGATTGATGAAAGTAGACTTTCTGTCTTTTGTGATTCGAAGATAAATGGGATATTGTCCTTGTTTGTTGGCTTTCTTTCGTAATATTGCACTAATAGTCGACATAAATAAAAATATTTAAGTGATTAGAAATTTTAAAAAATAGTTAAAAGGTATAAAACCCTATAAAGATTGTGGTTGGTATTTTGAACAAAATACGCAGGATTCCACCGCTTTATTACAGAGCTAAGTTACACAACAAAAGTCATTTTTGCAAGAAAAAATGTAGAATTAATGGGGATTCCGGGTACAACATGGGTACAACAAATGGCTGGTGAATCAGGCTTTCATGAAACGTAATAAATTTCAAAAAAAGCATTATATTTATTCGCATGAACATTCACGTATGGAAATAAAGGTTACTGTAAAGCAATTAGGCAAAAAGCACCCTATTTTAGCAGAGCAAAAACTTGATATTAGTTATAATGATGCCGATATTTCGTTAGAAAATTTATTACAACTTATTGTACAACAACAAGTAGAATCTTTCAACGCTAAATCATTTGAGCTGGAAGACGAAGACTACACAAAAATCCCTTCTGACAACTATCTTAATATTCTTACAGACACAGGAAAAGTTGGTTTCGGAAGCATTTATAATCAAAAAAAAGCAGATTTACAAAAAGCCCAGGAAAATGTTATTTTAGCATTTGAGGATGGTATGTTTGCGGTTTTCTATAATCATGAGCAGATAGAAAATCTTTCACATACAATAAATTTAAGTTTACATCATACTTTTACATTCATCAGGCTTACTTTCTTGGCAGGAAGCTATTGGTAGTTCGCGAAAATAAACTCACAAATTCAATGGAAATCACAGAAAAATTAAAATCGAAAAAAATTGTAGATTATTACAAAAACTTAAGAAAAGATTTAAAAGAGCAAACAGAAAAAGGAATTTTATCTCAAATTTTTTCTAAACCAAAACTAAAAAAGGAAGTTGCAGAATTAGGTTTGCTGCTTTTAGGTAAAGAAGATTATCGTGAAGAGCTTACTTTAGGTTCTCAGAAATCTGAAAAAATTAAAGAATGTATAAAACCAAATATTTGGGAAGATTCTGATTATTATAAGCTATTGGTGTATTTTTTTGATGATAAAGCTGAACTTGTAAAGCACGCTTGGAATAAAATGCCCTTTAAAATGTACCAAACAGGTTATTATCGTCGTTCCTTCAGAGCACCAAATAATGAAAGGTTTGTATTTCTTAATCAAGTTAATCTCATCAGAAACCTGTTGCAACTTCCAAGCATTTATTCTTACAGCAATGGGTATAGCTTTTATAGCCTTAGCTTAGAAGAACAAATCATCTATGATAACGACTTGTCTAATAATCCTTACCAATTCTACATTTGGTCTGCTGCCATAGATACCGGTAATATTGAAATATATCAACTCATTGAAGATATTATCTTTAATAAACATTCTAAAGGCAAGGTTTCCAGAAATATCATAAAAGCATTGCTCAATAGTGATCAGAAACACTGTTGGGAGTTGGTAGAAAAACTTTTGCTTGCTGCTCAAAGGCAAGAAGGCTTGAGGCAAACAGTTTTAGATGCTTTGGATGAAACAAGTGTTGGAGCTCTTCAATACATGACTCATGTAATTTTAGAACATAAACTCACAAGATTCTCATCAGTTGTACGTGCTATCGACACTTGGACGGGCTTAAACTGGGAATCTGAAAAAGAATCTGTGGTGAAAAATATTGTTTCACTGGCAGATCAATATTTTAAAAATCCTGAGCAAATTCCTGCGGCTGTAAAAAGTAAAAATAATAACGAAGTGTATATGGCACTTTGGGTACAAGGTGTTTCGGATGTAGAAAAAACTGTTCCTTATTTGCATGAATTATTAGATAAGGGTAGTGTAGAGAAAAAGTGTTTGGCAATAAAGTTCGCATCAGAAACCGGAGATCCATACATTCAGATGCCTTTGTATTATAAAGCGGTGATAGATGGGGATATCCAGTTAATGGCATTTACAGGTCTGCACTTATCAGCTTTATTGAGTGCCAATGCAGATTCTAAATTTTATGTAAACAATACGGATTATCCGGACTTCTTTGAAAAACTTCACGAACTAACTCTAAAAATAGAAAACAAAGAAAAGAAATTTGAAGGTAAAATATTTTCCTGGCTCAATGCAACTTTTAAAAAAAGTGATTTGTACGCATCAATGTTTTATCTTGTAGGTGAGGATAGTGCGAAATTAGACTTGGTACTTTCTTATTTTAATGATTTTGACCTTTCGCTTCGTGAGCAACTGACAAGAAATATTCTGGGAGATTTTTATTGTTATTCTTACTCGTACAATTTTGAAAAGAAAAATAAAAAAGTAACGCCTTTTCAGAAAGAATTTGCTTTTAAAATTCTTAAAGACAGAGGAGAATCTCTGGTTGCATCCGGAATTAATGTGTTGCAGCAAGAGTCCTTGAATAAAGAAGAAACAATGGTTTTCTTTGATCTGTTTAAACGAAAAGGAGGAACGCTTCGCAAGAAATTAATAGAATTGGTTATGAAGCAAGAAGATGCCTTGCTCACACCTTTGGTGGAAGATTTGCTTACAAAAGGAGATGTAGAACAACGTGCTGCTTCGCTTGATATAATGCTTCAGCTTCAAAAAGAAAAAAGAATCTCTGCTCAGATTGATCATTGGGTTCAGAAATATTCCGAAAGAACAAAAATATCAGAAAGAGAGCAGAGTTTGCTTAGTCAGCTCAATCCTGCTGCTGATAAAGAAACACTTTCTGCTCAAAATGGCTACGGATTTTATGATGTTTCTGTAAAATCTAAGTTTGAATTACCCACAGTTGATGCAAAGTCGATTTATGCTAAAGCAACTGAAAAAGACAAGTACGGCTTCACAAAACCGATGAGCCACATAAAAGCTGAATTAAAAAAGCTCAGCGATTTATTCCTAAAACATAAAGATCATGAATATGATGCAGAAGACTGGAACGGTTCTATGACGAGATTGTTAATGGGAAACAGTTTTAGACCAATAAAAAATAAAACAGAAGGTTTTACTCAAGAACAAATTTTCGAAAACTATCCGTTATATGAGGCTTGGGAGCAATGGTACAAAGATTCTGGGCTAGAACCGAGAGATTTATTTTTATTGACGTTTGCAGAAAGCTGTGATCGCAAAAAATTCAGAGATTTTTTAGATAACTATGTTTTCTACCATAAAGATGTCATCCCTAATCCTCTGAAAGAAGGCTATTATTGGGACAATCCTATAAAAAGAATTTTAGAATCATTACAGTATAAATTTTCGTTTGAAGAAAAAATAGATTTTTTAATAGATGCTTGCAGTACTTTATTTGCCCATCTCCCAAAAGATATTTTAGGATATAAAGCAAAGAAAAATGAATATTATTACGGAAACTATGGAGACGGATGGCAGCAATCCGGCTTTTTCAAACTTTTTTTAGAGTCAATTCCAGTAAAAAAAGCGAGCGATGAGCAATTCGCAAAAATATGGAATTTGCACCGATGGATGCAGTACAACGGATTAGAAGAAAACATACAATATACTGTTCCAGGTTTTTACTTATTCTGCAAAGCATTTGAACTAAATATCATCACTAAAGATGAATTATATGAAGGCATTTTTACTGCGGAATCTGCAATACGAGATATTACAACGACCAAGTTTTATAATCACAGCGAGAAATATTTAGAAAAATTTCCTTTTCTGAAACCGATTATTGAAGAAATTCAGAATAAACTCCTTGATGTAGAACTTATTCGTGGAGATGCAAGTACGGCAGTTTCTCATTTTGTACAACAGTTTCAAACGATATATGGATCCAACCGTTTTCTGGAAATCCTGAAAGGTTTAGGCAAAGCGACATTGTATGCAAACTATATTTACAGTTATGGAAACGAAAGTATGACGAAGCAGAAGCTATTTTCTTACCTTTTATCAAATTGCCATCCTTTGGAAAGTGATACACAAGAATCATTTAATGCAATGATGAAGAAAGAGAAAATTGCAGAACTTCGGTTGATTCAGGCAGCGGTTTATGCACCTCAATGGCAAAAATTTATTAGCAGTTATTTAGGTTGGAAAGGTTTGGACTCTGCGATCTGGTGGATGCACGCACATACGAAAACAGGTTCTTATCAGGCACAAAATTCCGAACTGGAAAGTGAAGTGGCAAAGTATTCTTCGGTGGATGTACAGGAATTTCAAGACGGTGCGGTAGACAAAGAGTGGTTTACCAAAGCCTTCAAAGAATTGGGCAAAGCACGTTGGGAAATGTTGTACGAATCTGCTAAATATATTTCTGATGGAAATGGGCATCGCAGAGCAAGATTGTATTCCGATACATTGACAGGAGATTTGAAGATAAAAGAAGTAACAGCAAAAGTAAAAGATAAACGCGATCAGGATTATCTTCGTGTATATGGACTTGTGCCTTTGAGTAAAACAAATCCGGAAAAAGATGTGTTGAGTCGATATGAGTACATTCAGCAGTTCAAAAAAGAAAGTAAAGAGTTTGGTTCTATGAAACAGACGAGTGAAGCTTTGGCAATTCGTGTAGCATTAGAAAATCTAGCCAGAAATGCAGGTTACCCAGATCCAATAAGATTGACTTGGGCAATGGAAACCAAACAAATTCAAAGTTTATTATCAAAAGAAACTCAGGTAACAGTTGATGGAGTTACGGTGGGATTAATTATTGAAGATGACGGTAAAGCAGAATTGGTAGTTTTCAGGGATGATAAACAATTGAAATCCATTCCTCCAAAAATTAAGAAAGATAAAGCCGTTTTAGAATTGGGAAGTTATCGTAAAATTATGCGAGAACAATGGAGTCGCTCTAGAAAAGGTCTGGAAGAAGCGATGATAAGAGGTGACGAGTTTCTTTTTGCTGAAATTAAAAATCTTTTTTCACATCCTGTTATTGTAAAACATCTGGAAAAACTGGTGTTTATTTCTAATGATAATAAAATAGGATTTTACGTTGATGGGAATTTAATATCTGCTCAGGGTGAAATTCAAGAGTTAGAAGAGAATCAAACATTAAGAATTGCTCACTGTGTAGATCTCCATCAGCATTCGGTTTGGAGTGATTTTCAGCATTATTGCTTTAAAGAAAAGTTAATTCAGCCATTTAAACAGATATTCAGAGAATTATATGTTCCTACTCCGGATGAATTGCAGGAAAAGTCTGTATCTCGTCGTTATGCAGGTCACCAGATTCAGCCACAGAAAACCTTAGCTTTGCTGAAAACAAGAGGCTGGAAAGTAGATTATGAAGAAGGTTTGCAAAAGGTTTATCATAAGGAAGGTTTTCAGGTAAAATTATATGCTATGGCAGACTGGTTTTCGCCTGCAGATGTAGAAAGTCCTACATTGGAAACTATAGAATTTTATTCTTTAAAAGATTATAAAAATATTCTGTTCGAAGATGTTAATCCACGGTTGTTTTCCGAAGTAATGCGTGATGTAGATTTGGTGGTTTCTGTAGCTCATGTGGGGGACGTTGATCCGGAAGCCAGTCATTCTTCCATAGAAATGCGAGCAGTTTTGATGAAAGAAACGGCAAGGTTATTTAAGTTAGACAACATCAGAGTAGAAGGTTCTCATGTTTTGGTGAAAGGCCAGGTGGCTGAGTACAGTGTGCATTTGGGAAGTGCAGTGGTGCATCAGGTTCCAGGGAAATATTTATCCATTCTTCCTATTCATTCACAGCACAGAGGTAGATTATTTTTACCTTTTGCCGATGATGATCCGAAGTCTGCCGAAGTAATGTCGAAAGTTTTACTACTTGCAAAAGACAACGAAATACAAGATCCAACCATACTTTCTCAGATAAAAAGAGAATTTGTTTAGAATTTAAATATTCGAAAAAAGGCAAGATGTAAGTTGTAATTCAAATTACGAGTTGTAAAATTGTATAATAACTACTTAGTTGTTCCTTAGAATTGCAATAATGTTTTGATTTTCAATACACTGTAATTAAAGTATGTTCAAAATCATTGTAAAAAATTGCAGAAAATCGTATT